>CAZNNK010000760.1:0-3789 GCA_964574085.1 uncultured Coleofasciculus sp. | reverse complement strand
CCTTGTCCTCCTTGTCTTGTCTCCACCCTAAAATAAAAAACCTACACCTGTTAGTTAGCAAGGGGAGGGTTAGGGTGGGGTTGTTTTGGGGAGGGTTAGGGAGGGGTCAGATCAAGGTATCGCTTTGTGTTTAAGCGTAAGTTGACACCAATGTACGCCACTACCCTCCTACCCTTTTACTCATTCTGCCGCACCCACGCCTGATATTTTTGTGTCTCAAATAACAACGGATTCAAGCCAAACCAACTCCCCTGTTCATCCTGATACTCAAACACAAATAAACTTTGCAATAACGCTTGATATTCATGATCGCCTTTAACCTTTTGTTCCCGCACCACTTGAAACAATAACTCCCATTCATGATTATCAATTGCCAACAATAAACTATCCCGTTCTTGGCGAATGACCATTTCCAAAATCGGGCGAGAAATCGGCGGATCTTGCTCCTGGAGACAGGCATAAAACATCCCCAACAAACTTCGTACATGACCGCCACTTATCCTGCACAATCGGTCTAATGTGTCAAGACTATCAAAGACTTTGGTAACACTTGCTAAACGTTCCTCGGCTGTCGCATCTGGAAACGCCCGGGCTAAAATCATCTGTCGCAGCAGCGCGATTCCTCCAGGATGATCTTGACCATCACGGGAGAAGACTGGCACCATGGATAAGACAATCGGACTACGACCATTTCCGAGACGATTCTTTAACGGTTCTCGTAAATTGGAGAAAATTAGCGATAGGGGAAGGGTATACACCAAATGGCAATTAAGTTGACTTAATTGTTCGCCGCGATCGACAAAAATATATTCAGGAAGGGGTTTGCTGGAGGCGGCGGTTTCTTGATTGGGAATTCGATCTAAGTTATCGACAATCACAACTAATCCTTTTTGACCCTGTTGCTTGAGTTGGACAATAGCAACTTCGAGGATTTCCTGATTAATATACTCTAAAATTTGACTGGTTTGGGGTTCCAAATGCTGTCTGAGTTTGGAACGCATCTGCTGACTATTTTTGGCTTTGATCGTCAGTTTGGCAATTTCATCGGGAAGAGAGACTTCAAAGTTGCCCTCGGTACTCGCTTTAACCGTACCAATCCCTGGAACTTTGGCTTCCCCTCCTACTTCTATCGGTGTCTGTAGCACATCAATGGTTTTCTGTAAAAACGCCTTAAATCCACCCGGTTGTAGCGCCACCCGACTCGATTCCAAACTGGCACTCACTTGGCGGGCGATCGCAAGTAGAATATCGGTAATATCAACATCCGCGACATCTAAATCATCGGTGGCTTGAAAATAGACGACATGAAAGTCTAACGCCTCCAACTCCATCTTTAACCGCAATAACTCTGTAGACTTGCCACAGCCAATATGTCCGGTGAATAATTGACAGGTAGGTTCGTTAGGGGATAGCCGTGCGATCGTTCGTTTTAGGGCTTCAATTGCCTTACCACCCCGCACTCCAGCAAATTCGATGTAATACTCGCGATCCTCAGCATTTTTCATGTTTAGAGTTTTGCTGGGATTACACGCCGCGAAAAATCGTTCTAAATCTAACCTCATGAGATTATCTTCAGTGATGGGTCATCATTAATCCAGCCAATTTAAAATTCAAGATTCAAACAAAAAATCTGCCGTATCAAGGTAGACAGATTCATGACTAAAAACTAAGGACAAATGACAAATGATAAAGTCTTAATGCGTTGAAACAGCCGCTTCTAAACCCAATAGATTCATCAACCGTTCAATATCAAAATGTTCTCCCATAAGCTGTTGGATACACTGGGCTTTAATAGATTCGCGTAGGCGTACTTGACCAAACGCACGATCGATAATTTCCACAGTGGTGAGGGTATCCAGATCCACCGATAAGATGGGGATTTCCAGTTCTTCCGCCCGGTTGATAATTAACGGTTGGGGTGGTATCTGTCCCGTTAGAATCAGACAGTGGGTTGATGTTTCCAGGGCTGCCATTTGGATATCTGTGCGATCGCCGCCGGTGACAACTGCCATGTGTTTACCTTTGCGGAAGTATTTTAAGGCAGAGTTGACATTCATCGCGCCAATGGTCAAACTTTGAACCAATAAATCTACCCGATCCGGACGGCAAAGCACTTGGGCATCCAGTTGATGAATCAATTCTCGCACCGTAACACTGCGGAGTAAATCGTTTTGGGGTAACATCCCTAATACGGGAATACCCTGCGCCTCTAGAAACGGTTGGACAGTGGATTGGGCGATGTCCAGTTGATCAGCCGGAACCGCATTAATCACAACTCCCCGTAAGCGATCGCCTAGTTGGTGTTTAGCAGATAGCAACGTTTCCACCAGTAACACCGAATGAAAACGGCTGACTAATATAATAGAAGCATCGATTTCCTGGGCAATATCCAGCAACGACAGGTCAAATAGATTCCCTTCAAACAGCGTACTCGGTCCTTCGAGTACCATTAAATCACCAATTGGAGGCTGGAGATAGGACTTCAGCGATTCACGGTAATTGGTAGAATCCTCACCACGCAGGCGTTTTTCCATCGTCTGATCATCCAAAGTTAGCAGAGGCGATCGCACCCGCTTTTGGGGTAGGTTAAGGATTTCTGGAATAAACTGCACATCATCGCCATCCCAATCTAGCTGATGAGCATGTCCAGCGCTGCCTAAGAGCTTACCATAACCAATATCGAGTCCCTTGCTTTTGAGCTGATGGGCGATGCCCAGAATGATAGCGGACTTGCCACTATATGCCTCAGTTGAGCCGATTAGTAAATAATTCACGGATTTTGTCACCCCTAATTTCACTCCTCCGTTGAAAATGCCACTTGAGTTTACTGGTCACGTAGTAGTTTGCGATAAAACGTCTGGGAAAAATCGGTCAAGCGGGTGCGCTTGAAATTCAGAATCACTTCGATTAAGTAGTTAATAAATTCAGAATTTGGCAAGGTTACCTCATAACTCAATTCGGCATTGCCATCAAACTGTAATCGGCAGCGAGTGAGTTCTGAAGGTAGCTTAGAGACAAACCAGGTTGCCACAAAGGGAATGCTCTCACCGCCTTCAATCCGGCGACTCCCTTCCAAGGAACCCTGTTGATACAGACTAATCGCCAGAGGGAGGGCATTGCGTTTAGCGCCTTGATAGTAAGGCATGTAAACACCGACGGCGGCTTTTTCGGCAGGCTGAAGTTTCTCGATAGACATAGCTGACTAACGTCTTGTTTCGGTATGGAGAATGTCATGCACTCTCGTTGAAGGCTAATAAATTATAGAAAACCGATGCGGTTGAATTAGAGAGGTTTCTCTCAAATTGTTTACTCTACCTCGATCTTAGGTGGTTTTGGTTCCTGTATGCTACTTTCTAATGAAGCATTTAGACTAAAACCGCGATTAGCCATGAGTGAGACAATCTTTAGCAAGATTATCCGTCGGGAAATCCCGGCTGACATTGTGTATGAGGATGATCTAGTCCTAGCGTTCAAGGATGTTGCACCCAAAGCCCCCGTTCATATTCTGCTCATTCCCAAAAAACCGATTCCCCAGCTAGCGGCAGCGGAGTCCCACGATCACGCACTCATGGGGCATCTGCTGTTAACCGCCAAGCGAGTGGCTGAACAAGTGGGTTTGAATCAAGGGTATCGGGTGGTGATCAATAACGGGGCGGATGGCGGTCAAACCGTAGATCATCTACATTTACACATTTTAGGCGGACGCCAGATGCAGTGGCCCCCCGGTTAAGAGTCTTACAGGTGTAGGTTTTTTATTTTAGGGTGGGGACAAGACAAGGAGGACAAGGA
>CAZNNK010000759.1:0-3802 GCA_964574085.1 uncultured Coleofasciculus sp. | reverse complement strand
TTCTAAGTGTAGGTTCATAAACTTGCATTATTAATATCCCTTGTTTGTCTAAAAATGAACAAAAAAGCAACAGAAACGCAAGAATTCTTGGAGTGATTGATTTTGTCGGAGTAAATTTTTTATTCCTTCCTAATGCTGTCCGTCAGGATCTGCGGAATGTAGGTTGGACAATCCAAGGAGAAGACATTGGAGAAGACATTGGAGAAGACATTGCGACGCTTGCAGGACATCGGGATCAGGTTTGGAGTGTGGCATTCTCACCAAATGGTAAAATTATTGCCACAGCCAGTGATGATAAAACCGTGAAACTCTGGAACCGGGATGGGAGTCTCCTCAGAACTCTACCCGGACATCGTGATGGCATTAGAGGCGTGAGTTTCTCTCCTGACGGTCAAACCTTAGCGTTAGCCAGTGCGAGCAATACTGTAATTTTGTGGGATTTACAGAAAATCCGCAAATTAGATCGGTTAGATGAACTACTGACATACGGCTGCGATTGGCTGGAGGATTATATCAAGACGAACCCGACGATGAAACCCAGCGATGCTGATGGCGCGACTAATCCTGAACTTCCTCAGTGTGAGGGAATCGGTACTCAGATAAACAGCGCTGGCGAAACCTGGAAGTAATCGCCCAGTGCCTTAGCTTGTGCTTTACTAATGAATCGCTTGCCGTTTACCACCTCAGACACTACACCACTCGATCCAATAACACCTACCAAGTCAGCTTGACGAGTACCACTGGATTCCATGATGTGTTGGAGAATTTCATGAGGTGCAGCTTGATCCATCGGATAGTTCTGTTCTTCATAGGCTTCAATCAACGTTACGAGCAATTTGTGTAACGCTTTCTCCTCTGGAGTTCGGTTTTTGGCAAAGGTTAGCCGTTCTGCCTCTGCTAGGACGCGGTCATACTCCTGTTCGGTCTCAATCACTTTGGGCGCGACTTGTGCGAGTAGATGGCGATAAGCGTCTTGGTCAAAAGTAAGGATCATTTTTCCACTTGCCCTTGTCATATTCGGCAATTTGGTTTTTGACATCGGGGTACTGGGCAGCATCAACGCGGAGGTTACTAATTGCAATTAGGTGCATATGTCTTTACTTTAACTTTTCGTGTCATAGGCAGGAAAAGATTATATTTAGTATCATTTGGTTCATGGGGGTATATGTCACTTTTTAGGTTGAGTTTGAGTTGACGTAACCCAACTCAGCGGGTTAGTGTGAACATTCTTTGCTCTCTTTAACATACTCCTGTTTATTTATGCTCTCATTTTGAGAGGGATTTGTCAAGATAGATTGGATAGCTCTATGCCTAAATTTGGTTGGAATTGGTAGTGCGATCGCGAATTAGTACAAATGTATCACTATCAGACCCTCTTCCATCACAGATAGACTGAGACAAGTGGCGATTTTTGACAACCCCTTTCACCTTTCCCGGTACAATTAGACAAATTACTAGGCGCGATCGCATTGATCATTTAGAATATATAAAGGTCAATTACCCTACCTTTCCCCTAGAGGTTACTGCTGCATCATACCAACCGCCTGCAAACACCTCTAAACCAAACAGGCAAGGCGGTCAAGGGAAATTTTAGTGGGTTTGTTACTTCTACCCTCCAGTCCTGAGTCCAAAACCTAGTCTGGATAATCGTTTCAGTCATCGATGCGACTGAAAAACTTTCATAGAGAAAATTAACAAATTTGATTGCATTAACCGTGTTAGTGTGATTCAAGTTACATTTAGGGAGTGCAACCAATTACCCAGACCAACGGAAATTATCACGTTACGGTCAATCTACCTATCACAATGCACTACCTTAAAATCGTGGATACTAAAAATTAGTTTCTTTCCATGAGGGGACTTTTCGTATGCAAATACAAAATACCATAGAGCAACTCCCTGAAGGCGGAATGGGCATTAAAATTATTTCCCAGATAGCCGATGAGATCAGATACATTCGTACCCGAGACCATAAAAATTGTTTGTTCATCAGCAAAGCCTATGACCAAGAACCTGTTAAAAGACTCCCGAAATGCCACCAAAAGAATTTATTTGCCCGGTTAGTTTGTTTCTGCCAACGTCTGATTTTGACCTTGGTCAATTTCTATCGCAGAAACCGGACGAAGTCACGCTATCGAAACCTGAGACTTACCGTCAATAGCGACCTAGATTCTGTAGAACAAATTTTAGAGTGGTATGGACAGCTTCAGCATTTACCCATTCCCCAACAGGTTTGGCAATTAGGTCAAATTGCCCTGGTTGAGGCATTTACAAATGTTGTTCGTCACGCCCACAAAGGCTTATCCCAATCGACTCCCGTTGACTTGGAAATCACGGTATCTAATCATCGTTTAGACATGAAAATTTGGGACTATGGACAGCCTTTTGATTTAGAAGCCAAGCTGAAAGAAGTTTAGCAACAAAATGATTGCTTATTTAGAGTTCCCCAGTCTCTGGGTTTTAAAACATTGTTTCTTTAGTAATCATCAAGACTGAACAAACGACTAATAAACCGAGTTAGGGTAAAGGATTTCCGATGTAATCCCGCCGGGTGAGTTTAGCCTCTAGCCTCATCTGGCAACTGGATTTCCCCCATCTCCATCACTGCTGTCCCCATCTCCAGTTTCTGAGGAGATAAGTAGAATCATCTTGTACTTCCTCATCAATGATAGTATCGTTGTGTCAGGGTGACTCCTAGAGAAAAATGCAGCGATTGAAAAAATTACTCCATCTATTCAAAGATTCTTGTGGGGACAGTACATTTCTGGGTGCGATTGAACAGGTTGAGGGCATTGTCTCCAAGATTTTGTCAGTAGTGATGATTGCTGTCATCTTGGTGGCAATGTTCGATCTGATCATCGTTCTCTCTCAACAATTGCTGGTTGAACCCTTCGGTTTCTTTAATGAAAGCTTGTTTGAAATTTTTGGGCTATTTTTAAATGTTCTGATTGCCCTGGAAATTCTGGAAAATATTACGGCTTATTTGCGGAAGCATGTTGTTCAAGTTGAACTGGTTATCGTCACGTCCTTAATTGCTGTTGCTCGTAAAATTATCATTCTCAATCTTGACAAAACCGAGGGCATTGAAATTATTGGTTTAGCCTTGGCTATTCTATCACTCTCCATCAGTTACTGGATTATCCGCCGCACTGCGCCGAAAAAACATCATTGAATTGTTCATTGTTCATTAGTTATATCATGTCAGCCTAAACAGTTGTCATTTTCTTCTGCCCTCTGCCCTACATAACCTATTTTTGACTTATAACTATGACTCACTTCTTCCAATTTGAACAAGATTTCGTCGATTCCTTACGCTGCATCCCTATGCAGGTACGAATGAAATTAGACACCTGTGGCGTCAAACTTAAATTAGCCCACTGGCATCAATTTACTCAACAAGAACGTCAGACATTAGTGGAAATGCCTGCAACTACAGCCCCAGAAAGCCAAGCCTACCAGCAGTATTTACAAAACTTAGTGACGAACTATACTGGGAAACCTGCCTCAGAACTGGCGATTGATCCGAATCCAGCTTGGATGGATGCAACAACAATTCCTGAGACTGTTCAAACTAAAGCCCAAGAATTTGATGTTTCCCTCACGCTTAAGGAGTGGCAAGCCTTAACGCCTGCCCAGCGCTTTGCCCTGATTAAGCTGAGCCGCCCTAGTCATGAAAATCGAAACTTTTTGCCTGCACTTAAAGAGTTTAAACTCATTTAAGGGTTGAGCGATCACTCAACATAAGGGTTGTGGGGAGGTAGGAAGCAGGGGAAGCAGGGGAAGCAGGGGAAGCAGGGGAAGC
>CAZNNK010000758.1:0-3804 GCA_964574085.1 uncultured Coleofasciculus sp. | reverse complement strand
ATCCGGAATTGAACATCCGGCTCAGTCCGCGTTTCTGGCACCTCTGCCATTTCCACATAGGCGGGAGTCGCTGGTACTTCTGGCTTAGTCCCCACATCCTCACGCAGCGCACCCGGTCGAGCCGATCGCAATTGTAGCCCCCCTGGTGTCAGATAGCGCTCGTAGGGAACCGTATCTTCGCCAAAGGCTTCCTCGTATTCTTTGCTGTCAATCAGCATATCAACCAGGGCGTAGAACCCTTTCTTGGCACAAATATCAAAGTATTTGTTCGTTTCTCCGCGCCCGTAGGTGGGGCGTCCCAGCAGACGACGGTGGATATATTCCACAGCCTTCATCACGTACAGAGATGTCCAGTACATCTTGCGGAAGACATCGGACTTCGCCAAGGTGCGGATAAACTCCCGAACTGTAATCTCGCCATTTTCCAGCTTAATCTCTGCCACTTTCTGGCGTTGACCGTCATAAACCTCCCGCCCAAAGACTTGGCGATAGCAGGCACTAATCACCTTTTGCGTCGAACTTTCAGCAAATGTGACACTGGCCGCCTTAGTGCTAGGAATCTGGTCTAAGCGGAAGACTTTCGCCCCCAGAGAACCCGGAAACTCACCCCTTGCCTTAGGATTGCTGTTTTGGTTATTCGTCGCCGGTCCCCGATGGATGAGGATACGCTTAGTATCCTTGCCAAAACCAGCCGGTTGCGTGTTGGGATTGCGCGTTTCTTTGGGGAAAATTGCTCCAAATTGAATCTCTAAGGGGTCATTACCTGCACCGTAGGGGTGTTGATCCGGTAACGGCTGCTCGTACTTGGCAAAGGTGGTGATAAATTGCGGTACCTTGCGGAAGGGGGCGCTGTATTTGAGCAAATCTTGCTGCATCCCCCAGTTGCGGCATTCCTGAGCCTCCTGACCCAATCCCCGCAGGTAGGGAACAGTTTCTTCGCCGAAGTAATCGGAGTATTCCTGAGAATCCACCAAGGCGTCTACCAGCGCAGGTAAACCGCCATCGGACACAATCGAGAAGTAGGTTTGAACTTCTTCGCGAGAGGACGGACCCCGACCCAGGAAATGACGGAATGCCAGTTCTAAAGCACGACTGTTTATAAAGGGTTCGTAAAATTGCTTACGGTATAGGGGCGATTTACCCAGGCGACGCACAAACTCCTTCATGGAGATATCGCCGTTTTTCACCTGAGATTCCAGGTAGGAAATGGATTGGCTGTAGGCGCGGCTAATGTCACGCTCAAAGATCTGCCGATAGGCGGCTTTAACGACTTGGTTCTTTTCTAACGCCGATAGTCCCGGCTTCATTACGAACTTCGGACGCCGTTCGGCGGCGTTAAAGTAACTTTGAGGCAGTTGTAACCCTTGCTGATCCGGCGAAGGACGCTGTCGGACTTTATCGGCTGGATTTGGGGCTTTGAATTCGTTAATCAGAATCTCAAAGTACTCACCCACCAGTTGGGCGGCTTCAGCATCGCGCTTAAAGTACCCCAAAGAGGCTGCCCGCATTTCTTGCAGTGCCAGTAATGTGGCATCTCCAGAGCAGGCATTTTCGATAATTTCCCGTAATCCGCGAACGTTGACGGTAATAATATTCGGATCACCAGCGACAATCGCATAAGTGACATAGCGCAGCATCCAAGACAAGTCCCGCAGGGATTTCTGCATATTGCTTGGACCATAACGGGCGACATTTATGGGTCGGAATCCCGCTGGGGCTGGACCGCCAGTTGAGGCGCTAAAGATGTTTCGGAATCCTTCAAAGAAACCCCCGCCACTTTCTACATACGTCGCGGTTCCTAGTGTCATCGTGCGTCTGACATCACCTGTACCCGCCCCACTGGTTGCCATTGCCATTTCTGGTGCGGGTTCTTCCTGGGGCTTTTCTAAATACGCCATCGGAGAACCGCCGACAAAAATCCGGTTAGCGGCACGAGATACGATCAAGTCTGAGTTTTGAGTAATCAGATTGGCAATATCTATGCGTCTTGTACCGGATTGGAAGTATTCGGACAGCTCAATCAGCTCTCCTTTACCCAAAAACCGATCTTGCTGTTCAGCTTGGATAATGTTGCTAATCGGTACAGTTTGATACAGTTGCGGACGTGCAACTGAGCTTCCACCACTTGCCTTAACACTCATTGATTTTCAAACGCTCCCATCGACAATTGCTACTGACTGTGTTAAGCCTGACCAGGGGATATCATCTAGATCACTTTCGTTTACATTCTTAGGCTCAGTACATTAAGATTTTCTCCCAGACCTACTTGTTCAGGGAATGGGATATCCTGTGTTACCTTGCCCTAAATCAACCAGTGACCTCGCTAAACCTGGTCAGAATCTAGATTAAAACGTTTCTGATCTGCTTAACGGCTTTATTAAGAAGTGTATAGAATACATGCCAAAATTTTACAGTGTCATAACAGAGTCATCATAGTGGATTAATCTCACTCACTGAGAAAAAGCATAAGTTTTGTTACATTAGTTCGGGTTCCCTGTTCCCTGTTCCCTGAGAAAACCAATGACCAATGACAACACCAGCACGGCTGTAGCTCGGTTATATGACGCTTACCCCTTTCCCCCAGAACCATTGCTGGATGAACCGCCGCCTGGGTATAACTGGCGCTGGAATTGGTTAGCCGCCTATAGTTTCTGCACGGGTCAAAAACCGTCAAGGCAGGATATTCGGATTTTGGATGCGGGCTGTGGTACTGGGGTAGGTACCGAATATTTGGTTCACCTGAATCCCCACGCCTCGGTGGTGGGTATCGATTTGAGTGCTGGGGCGTTGCAGGTGGCACAGGAACGCTGTCATCGTTCTGGGGCGAATCGGGTTGAGTTTCATCACTTGAGTCTTTATGATGCCCAGGAACTGGCAGGAGACTTTGATTTAATTAATTGTGTGGGTGTATTGCATCATTTGCCTGATCCGATTCGCGGCATTCAGGCATTAGCACCCAAGTTAGCACCAGGGGGCTTGATGCATATTTTTGTCTATGCTGAATTGGGGCGCTGGGAAGTGCGGCTGATGCAACAGGCGATCGCACTTTTGCAAGGGGATCAGCGGGGGGATTACCAAGATGGGGTGCAAGTCGGACGCCAGGTGTTTGAGTCTTTACCAGAAAATAACCGAATTGTCAAGCGAGAAAAAGAACGTTGGTCATTGGAAAATCAACGGGATGCGAATTTCGCGGATATGTATGTGCATCCCCAAGAGATTGACTACACGATTGACAGTCTATTTGAGTTAATTGATGCGTCGGGGTTAGAGTTTATCGGCTTTTCTAATCCTGGATATTGGCAATTGGATCGGCTATTGGGGAAAAATCCAGGGTTAATGGAACGGGCGAGTGGGTTGAGCGATCGCGAACGGTATCGTTTAATTGAGTTGTTAGATCCAGATGTGTCCCATTATGAGTTTTTCTTGGGGCGTCCACCTTTACCGAAGGTTGATTGGTCACAGGATCAGGAGTTATTAGCGGCGATTCCCGAACGCAATCCCTGTATGGAAGGGTGGCCCAGTCAATGTCTATTTAACTACGATTATCAGATTATCAATTTATCAGAAGCTGAGTTTGCTTTCCTACAGGCGTGTGACGAAAATAGCAGTCAACAGCGCACTGTGGCAGAGGTTTTAAAGGATGTAGAGTTAGGATTAGATGGCGTGCGATCGCTCCAACAGCAGCAGCTTATTATCTTAAGTGAGGGAACAGGGAACAGGGAACAGGGAACAGGAAGATAGGGAAGATAGGGAAGATAGGGGAGATGGGGAAGATGGGGAAGATGGGGAAGATGGGGAAGATGG
>CAZNNK010000757.1:0-3813 GCA_964574085.1 uncultured Coleofasciculus sp. | reverse complement strand
AGATGGGGGAGATGAGAACAGTAGGGGATTGGTCTCCAAACCCCAATTCCGATGTAGGGGGAGCAGGGGGAGCAAGGGGAGCAGGAGAAGGCAAGGACAAATGACGAATAACGAATGACGAATCAACCAGGGAGAACTACCAAAGAACCAATGCTTAATTCAATCTTGAAAGATGATCCGTTATGGTTTAAAGATGCCATCATCTATGAAGTGCCGATTCGTGCCTTTGCCGATAGCAATGGCGATGGAATAGGTGACTTGCGTGGCTTGACATCAAAGCTGGATTATTTACGGGATTTAGGGGTCACGGCAATCTGGACATTACCCTTTTTTCCCTCTCCGCTTAAAGATGATGGCTACGATATAGCCGAATATAAAAAAATTAACCCCATTTTTGGCACAATCGAAGACTTCCAAGAGCTGTTAGATGCGGCGCATCAACGGGGGATTCGGGTAATTATTGAGTTAATTGTTAACCATACCTCGGATCAGCACCCCTGGTTTCAACGCGCTCGTAAAGCCCCGAAAGGCAGCAGTGAACGGGATTTTTATGTCTGGAGTGAGAACCCGGAAAAATATAAAGATGCCCGGATTATTTTCCAGGATTTTGAACATTCTAACTGGGCGTGGGACTCGGTTGCTAAAGCGTATTATTGGCATCGCTTCTATTCCCATCAACCTGACCTCAATTACGAAAATCCGGAAGTCGGTAAAGCCGTTTTAGAGGTTGTGGATTTATGGTTGGCAATGGGCGTGGATGGACTGCGGATGGACGCCGTGCCGTATCTGTATGAACAAGAAGACACAAACTGTGAGAATTTACCCGCTACCCATGCGTTTTTGAAACAGTTACGCGCCCATGTTGATGCCAAGTTCCCCAATCGGATGCTGTTGGCTGAGGCGAATCAGTGGCCCGAAGATGCGGCGGAGTATTATGGGCAGGGGGATGAGTGCCACATGAATTTCCATTTTCCCCTAATGCCGCGCCTGTTTATGGCATTAAAGATGGAGGATAATTTCCCGATCATTGATATTCTCAACCAGACGCCGCAAATTCCCAATAACTGTCAGTGGGCATTGTTCCTGCGGAATCACGACGAACTGACTCTGGAAATGGTCAGCGATGAAGACCGGGACTACATGTATAAAATGTATGCAGAAGACCCGCAGGCACGGCTCAATTTAGGGATTCGTCGCCGCCTTGCGCCACTGATGGGGAATAATCGCGACCAAATTGAATTGATGAATGGGTTGCTGTTGTCTCTCCCCGGTACGCCAGTCCTATACTACGGCGATGAGATTGGTATGGGCGATAATATTTATTTAGGCGATCGCAACGGGGTACGCACACCGATGCAATGGAGTGCTGACCGCAATGCTGGCTTCTCGCGCACGAATCCGCAACGACTTTACGCCCCGCCGATTGTTGACCCAGAATATCATTATGAAGCGATTAATGTGGAAGCGCAGCAGGGGAATCCCAATTCCCTGTGGTGGTGGATGAAGCGGTTAATTGCTACCCGCCAGCGTTTCCAAGCTTTTGGGCGAGGGACGTTTGAGTTTCTCCATCCCGATAACCGTAAGGTTTTGGCATTTACCCGCACCTATGCTGGGGAACATATTTTAGTGGTTGCCAACTTGTCGCGATTTGTGCAAACGGTGGAATTGGATCTCTCGGCATTCCAAGGGATGGTGCCGGTGGAGATTTTTGGACGTACCCAATTCCCAGCGATTGGTTCTTCATCCTATTTCCTCAGCCTCGGTCCGCATAGCTTCTACTGGTTTACCCTCCAGTTGCAAGACACTCTAGCGGAAACTCCCAGTTCCCAAGTTCAACCGCCGACACTGAGGGTGAGTGGCAAATGGCAAACGGTATTTTCTCAACCGATTTTAAAGACTACCTTGGAGTCGATTTTGCCCAACTATCTCTATACTTGTCGCTGGTTTGGGGGTAAGGCAAGGACGGTGCAATCGGCAGAGATTGTAGAAGCGATTCCCGTCTCCTATAAACAAACTGAGGCGGAGTTAGTTTTTATCAAACTCGAATACACCGAAGGCACGCCGGAAACCTACATTCTGCCCTTAGCTTACGCGCCGGGAACGGAACTGGGTGGTGATGGATCAAACATTCAGGCAAATCAAGTCATCGCCTATCTCCAGGTTGAGGGACATGAAGAGGTGGGCTTATTATTCGATGCGGTAGCTGAACCGGACTTTTTAGCCTTCCCCTTAGATGCCGTTCGTCACAAGCATCGCTATAAAGGAAACACCGGAACGTTGGTGGCTACAGCAACAGACGCCCTGGCGGAACTGATGCAGGACGCGACTCACCTAGAGCCCCATCTGCTCAGAGGTGAACAAAGTAATACGTCAATCGTGTATGGCGATCGCTTTATCTTAAAGCTGTTCCGCAAGATTGAGGAAGGAATTAACCCAGACTTAGAAATTGGGCGTTTCCTCACCGAGAAAAAAGTCACCGAACATTTTGTTCCCGTGGCGGGGGCGCTGGAGTATCGCGTTTCCAACTCAGATACGATTACCATCGGCGCTTTGCAAGCCTTTGTTCCCAATACCACCAATGCTTGGTCGTATACCTTAGATTCCCTGCGCGGCTACTTTGAGCAAGTGATGGTATTGCCCGGATCAGATTTACAGGAGACGGAACTCCTCTTACCTTCGGCTGTCGAGTCGCTAGATAGAACTGATCCGCCCTTTGGCTACGATCTGATTGTTCCCTATTTGGATACGACGCAACTGTTGGCAAAGCGAACCGCCCAATTGCATATTGCTTTGTCCTCGGATACGGAGAATCCTAACTTTGCCCCGGAACCGTTTACCTCGTTCTATCAACGGTCTGTGTATCAGTATATGCGGAACCTGACGGGTCAGGTGTTACTGCTACTGAAAAAGCGGATCGAGGTATTACCGGAGGAAACTCAGCCCTTAGCCCAAACGATTCTCAACCGCCAAGAGCAGATTTTAGGACGCTTTAAAGCCTTACTCAATCTGCAAATTACGTCGATGCGGACTCGTTGTCATGGGGATTTCCATCTGGGACAAGTCTTATATACGGGGAAAGACTTAATTATCATTGACTTTGAGGGAGAACCCGCCCGTCCTCTGAGTGAACGGCGGATGAAGCGATCGCCCCTGCGAGATGTGGCGGGAATGCTGCAATCGTTCCACTATGCGGTGGCGCTGGGCTTACGCAATGAAATGGACAGTGGTATGATCCGCCCGGATAATCTCTCGGTGATGGAACAATGGACTGGGTTCTGGTATTCCTGGGTGAGTGATACCTTCCTAAAAACCTATCTGGCTACAAGTGCAGGTCATTCGTTTATTCCCGAAACGACTCAGGAGTTGCAGGTGCTGTTGGATGCTTATCTGTTTGAGAAATCGATTTATGAGTTAGGCTATGAACTCAATAATCGACCTAAGTGGGTAGATATTCCCTTACAGCGCATTCTCCAGTTGCTGGAGTCAGTACCAATGTCTGGGGAACAGATGAGTTTCCAGACGCCGCCGATGAGGTAGAGAGAGTTAAGGGAGATGGGGAGATGGAGTGAGGGGGCGACGGACTAATATTGGTTATTCTTCCTAGTGCAGCATGGCAGAAATAACTAATCAGTTAACAAGCTCCTTAAAAGCAGCTACCATGAGCCTTATAGCCTTCTGCCATCTGCCTTCGGACTTCTGCCTTCTTGTACTAGCTTGTCAGCAAAACCCGCCCCTACACACAGGGCGGGTTTTACTATTAACGTTTAGTTTTTACCCTGATATCACTAAACCCGCCCTGATTAGAGTGCAAGT
>CAZNNK010000756.1:0-3814 GCA_964574085.1 uncultured Coleofasciculus sp. | reverse complement strand
CCCTAAGGTAAAAAACCTACACCTGTCAGGATGGGGGAGATGGGGGAGATGGGGGAGATGAGGGCGGGTTGATTAACATCAGGGTGACAACAAAAGATAGTAGTGAAACCAGCCCCTAAACATCGGTCAGGGCGGGTTTTGAACAAACATTAGTGATCAATAGCGAAAAGAAAATCCCTAAACCCGCCCCTACACAAAACCAGACCCCTTGAGCCAAACAAAGGGTTTGCAGCAGGTTAAAACCAGGTTCCCTACCAACGAAGTGAAGGCTCAAAACTTCACCAATCCCCCGCCAACGATAAAATAGCAAGTGTAACCAATAATTTGGGGCGTGCTATGAATCAGCCAGTGCCAGGGAATCCCAAAGCCAACTCTGATTCTGATCAATCGATGACCACGGGTGATCCAGGTTTACGATCCTTTGCTGACCGTCTTGCTAAGAATTTGGCGAGGGATACGCTAATTCAAGGAACGACTGACTATCTGCGAAACGTGTTAGCAGTCGATCGCGTGGTCTTATATTACTTCTATTACGAATGGAAAGGTCAAGTCACCTTCGAGTCATTAAGTTCTCCCAACTACTCCATCTTTGGCTCGACGGGGGGCGATGAATGCTTTAATGACGAGTATGCCGAGTTATATTATGCAGGACGAGTAAGAGCGATCGCAGATATAGAAACTGAACCCATCGATCCCTGTCACCGCGACTTTTTGCGTATCCTTAAGGTACGTGCCAATTTAGTGGTGCCGATCCTCACACCGCGACGGTTATGGGGATTACTCGCGGCTCATCATTGTCAAGATACCCGTTCCTGGTCACCGTCTGACATTGAAGCGATGAAAAAATCCGCCCAAACCCTAGCGACAGTTCCAGCAATTCGGGATAGTTAATAAACACGGATGAAAGTCAAAGTCCTGGTTCTAGCGCTGACAACTTTTACCGCAGTCATCGGTACAGCAGATTGGGCGGCAGATTTTCCCCTGAGTCGTTCCCTGCTGTCGAAGTGGCAATGGGGCGGATATGGGCAATCACAACCCCTGCTCAAAGACCGTATTTTAGATGAAAGGGAAACAGAAGCCGCATTTCGGGCGCGGAGTTTGGCGATTCGGGAAAAGGTGGCGGCGACGGATTTAGAGGAACTAGATACCTGGTGGCGTACTCGCACGATTAGTGATCCTCATAAATACTTACTTCCAGTTATTCTTGCCCGCCTCAGCTTAGAGGAACAATACGATCGCCAGCCAATCTGGGATATCCTCTTGGGTTTAGAGGAAGGAAAACCGGATCTCTATCACTTCCGCAGCCCCTACGATGTTCGCATCTTCTTCTTGTTTCGAGATACCATGCCTGAAGCGGTACAAGCCTCTTACCGTAGTATGGTGGATTCGCCGCGTGTGCGCGAGTGGCTGGAACAGGGTACGGAAAATCATCAGTTCATGCAGCGTATTTCCGGTTTAGCGCTGATGGATGGAAGTGGCTTCCCTACGCCTCTCCCGGCGACGGCGGCGACAAATGAGGCTTGGCTTAGGGCAGAATTGAATAAGTTCCTGACCATTGGACAGGGAGAGTTTCATTCTTCGACCTATTATGGTTATGCGATCGCAGGTTTGCTGAATCTCTATGATTTTGCTGATACTCCCGAATTGCGCCAGTTAGCGAAAGCCGCCTTAGATTGGTACGCCGTCAATATGGCGGTGCGCTTCAGTTGGGGAACCGCAGGCGGTGCGGAAAGTCGTGGGTTTGATCGGGGGACGTGGGATGATAGTGGTTTGAGTGGTGTGGCTTGGATGTGGTGGGGGGATAGTTTGACACCTGTCGAGCGTATGGATCGCGGTGTGACTAGGGTAGCATTACCTGCTGCGTTGAGTGATTATCGTCCCCCGCCTCAATTGAGAGCGATCGCCCGTAAGGAAATCGAATTACCCTTTCAACTGAAAGCTAGTCACCCTGGTTACTATAGTTATCACCAAGACAACCGATTTTGGGAAACATTTTATGTAACTCAAGACTATAGTTTGGGTACATTAATTGACCGAAATCGTTCTTACCAAGTCAAAGGCACTATTAATGCCCAATATGCTACCTATAAATTAGTCATCCGTGATCCTCAAGGACAAAATAATGCCGTTGTTAGTCTAGGTGGAACCTATCATTCAGACATGGCGACAGGGCGTTCTCCAGGGGATCAATACGTCCAAGAAAAGGGCGCGGTGATTTATCAGTTACGATTAAATTCACGAGATCAAGCTGCCGATGTACCAGGGCGTTCTCACCTGGTTTTACCGACTCGATATGGGAAACCTCTGCGCTATGGGGATTGGTATATTTGGCGGATTGAAAATACCTTCCTTTGCGCTCGTCCTTGGGGTGAACAGATAGACTGGCGGAATCAAGTATCAGAGAAATATTCGGATTACCAAGTGTTAGCGGCAATCGGCAGGAATACGGCTTGGATTACTGATGTGGCTAGTGTTGACGATTATCCCACAGTAGAAGCATTACAGCAAGCCCTGGATCGAACCGAAATTCGCGAACGTTCCTGGGAGACAATGGGTCAGATTACCTATACCAGTTTAGCTGGCGATCGCTTACAGATGACCTATCAACCCAATCGAGGCGCAGGTTTAGCACAGATTAATGGGAAAGAGCGAGTTCTCGACGATTGGGCGGTGTTAGATAGTCCTTATGTTCAGCAAGCTTTAAATAGTGGTCTTTTAGAGGTATTTTCCCCCCAAGGAAACTGGCGTCTGCGAGGCACATTGACAGGTCCAGAATGGGAGTAGGTAATAAGTAATAATTAGGGACTGCTGAATAAGTTTTGTGGTGGGAATAGGGAATAGGCAATAGGCAATAGTTTTAACCCCCTGTTGATGTAAGATGAGGGTTTAGGAACAACCGTCGGGGCGAATTTAGGGACAATCGTAGGGGCGGGTTTAGGGACTAAATTCAGCTAGTCACCGATAACTGTTCAACAAAACCCGCCCTCCCCACCGATAACTGTTTGTCATTTAAATCTTATTGTCAAGAATTGCGAAATCTATAGAGTGTGACAAGCGTCCCGCTACTGCTCCCCAATTTAACGCCATGAAAGCTTAATTCATCGGTTAATATATCTCACTCTATCACTTGATGAAAATCCATACATAAAAGCCATACTTCCCATTCCTGATTGGGTCAAATTTCCATGAAAAAAGGAATCAGAGGAAGACAACAATCCTCTTCCGCCAATGCACGTAAACAATAGACCCCTCCATGAACAAGTTAACCCTGATGATTTGTCCCCATGATACAGCCAAAAAACCAGATCGATGGTTTCGCTTCATCCAGTATTTGAATAATCAGCTTGATGTCAACGTACATTTAGAGGTTTCCCTGGATTTCCAAGATTTTCATCAACATCTCGATCAAGCCGATATCGTCTACGCTAACCCGGCTGATAGTATCCGTTTGCGGGAACAAGGCTTTGCTGCGGTGGTTCGTCCGCTTAATCTCTATGATGAAGTGGTGTATATTGCCAATCAGGATATCACTAATCCAACCTTAGATTTGCTGCACGGGGAAACCCTGGCTACTGTCAAAAGTATGCTACCCAGCAAGGTGGCGTTACATAGCCTCAAAGAAAAAGGAATTGCACCTGCACAAATCTTGGATCAATCCTCTTGGTTAGGAGTAATCAATAGTGTGTCCAAAAACGAAGC
Source organism: uncultured Coleofasciculus sp. (assembly GCA_964574085.1). Classification (GTDB taxonomy): domain Bacteria; phylum Cyanobacteriota; class Cyanobacteriia; order Cyanobacteriales; family Coleofasciculaceae; genus Coleofasciculus. The sequence continues at coordinate 115 of CAZNNK010000756.1, read as the reverse complement.
CCCATTCGGCATGGTCTATAAAGACACCTATCAGGAACTCTCCTCCAGTACCAAGGCGATGATTAATGCTTTTGCTGAATCAGAGGAAAAGGTCATCTTCCATAGTATCCATATT
>CAZNNK010000755.1:0-3819 GCA_964574085.1 uncultured Coleofasciculus sp. | reverse complement strand
GCATCAGATGCTGTATCCGCCGCCTGGGATGCCGCATCGGAAACTTGAGAAGCTGCCTGGGACGCCGCATCAGAGGCTTGGGAAGCCGCATCAGATGCCGTATCCGCCGCCTGGGATGCTGTATCAGAAACTTGAGAAGCTGCCTGGGACGCCGCATCAGAGGCTTGAGAAGCAGCTTGGGATGCTGTATCCGCCGCCTGGGATGCCGCATCGGAAACTTGGGACGCCGCTTGAGACGCTGTATCAGCAGCTTGAGAAGCAGCATCAGATGCCGTATCCGCCGCCTGAGAAGCCGCATCGGAAACTTGGGACGCCGCTTGGGAAGCTGCATCGGAGGCTTGAGAGGCAGCTTGAGACGCCGTATCCGCCGCCTGAGACGCTACATCAGAAACTTGGGAAGCCGCTTGAGAAGCTGCATCAGAGGCTTGGGAAGCCGCATCGGAAACTTGAGAGGCAGCTTGGGATGCCGTATCAGCCACCTGAGACGCTGCATCAGAAACTTGGGAAGCCGCCTGAGACGCCGCATCAGAGGCTTGAGAGGCAGCTTGGGATGCCGTATCAGCCACCTGAGACGCTGCATCAGAAACTTGGGAAGCTGCCTGAGAAGCCGCATCAGAGGCTTGGGAAGTCGCTTGGGACGCTGCATTAGCTGCATCTCCTAAAGCTCCCGTAGTCGGTGAACTTGCTGATGGTGCTGCCGGAGGCGAGGGACGTAACGTTGGTGAACTCGCACCAGAGCCTGATTTCAGCCGAGCCTTGCGACTTGACAAGCTATCTTGTTGGCGTTGACTGGCATTCGATGTAGGTGCGGACATACCCGGTTGAGATGTAGACTCATCAATCTCTTCTAACGTCAAGTTAATCTTGGCGCGTACTGGTGTCCCATCCGGCAGAAACATCGTCAGATTGTAATCGAGTTTGGTCACAAAGCAGCGAATATACTTTTGAGACCCCCAGGTAAATACATAAGTAGGTGGGCGTTTCTCTCGACCTGCTCCCGATTCGGCAAAATCAACCGCTTGTCGAAATGATTTGATATGCTTTAGAACACTCTCCCCTTGCTCGTAGGTATCAAAAATTAGGTCATTGATGGTAAGGATGACGGGTTCAGGATAAGCAAAGTTAACTTTAGGCAATCCCCTGCCTGTCCTAGCTCCACTACTTTTGGTGAGATTAATTTGCTGATTGAACGCCAACTGATTGGGATTAAACATAAATTCAATAGTTCCGCCACCATCAGTTGAAATCAGTTGCGCTTTGACCAGTTGTGACATGACCAGAGTCCTTACCTATATTAAGTTCTGTAAATAGCCCTTAAATCCTTACGAATGACCAATGACCAATGACGTAGCTTGCTTCTCGCGAAGCGAGTATGACCAATGACGAGCCTCGCCGTTAACTGTAATTGTCCCCACCGACTGAGTTTACTTTTCTTTACGATGTAAGCTAAATTAAACTAAAAAATGCTAAATAACCATCATAGCCCACAATCAAGCAAACTCTTTAAATCGGCACCGACAGTCCTAAACATTTTTTAATATTTAATTTATAATTTGTAAAGATATTGATGACAAATTTTTGACCCTAGTCTAATAAAATAACTAAAGTTAGCCTCTCTCATTACGCTGATCCGTACAGCCTAATCACAGACGGCCATGATTGCTGCTGTTGCCCTAACCCTGCTAGATGTCTTATCTGAGGGAAATCCCCGGATTTACAGAACGCTATTTGTTTTAACCCGATGGATCTATACTGCTTTAGATAAGCAATGGTTTTTCAAGGAGAGCTTAAGGGGGCCAGAGCTTTATCGCTGGTTGCTACAACAGGGAATGACTCCTGTACGAACAGGTTCTGACGTGCTATCACTGAAAAATATTATTCAGAGATTGGCTACAGCCAGCAGCATTACGGATTCAACAACCCTAACCTAGCTATCGCTCCTCTGTTAGGGATTGCCAGAGATAGGACTGGCAACGCAAGAGTTGAATAGACCATTGAGCCGTTAACTGGCACGTACTTCCAGATACTTCCCCAGTCTGGACTATCTACAAACCTACTTGTTTAGGTGCTTTAAGAGAGGACATCTTGTTAACGGTGGTCGAGGGGACTGACAACTTTACACGAGAGGCTTATACCCATGATTCGTGTACCCGTTTTATCACCGAAAGGTAAACCATTAATGCCAGCTATTATTGCCTGCAATATGCACAAACAACTTCTTTTGTCAATATCTTCTAGAAGTTGACATTATCAGTTATCAGGTTTTTTTCTGTTGGCTGATTTAAATCTTAATTCAACAACCCTAACCTAGCTATCGCTCCTCCGTTAGGGATTGCCAGAGACAAGTCTGGTGACGCAAGAGCTGAATAGAACCGTTGAGCCGTTAGCTGATACGCACTTCCGGATACTTCCCCAGTCCGTGAACCCTGCAAGCTTACTTGTCATAAGCGCTTTAAGAGAGGACATTTTGTTAACGGTGTTCGAGGGGACTGACAACTTTACACGAGAGGCTTATACCCATGATTCGTGTACCAGTTTTATCACCGAAAGGTAAACCATTAATGCCAGCCAAAGCCAGCCGTGTTCGGCGATGGTTAAAGGCTGGGAAAGCTAAAGTAGTACATAATGACCTAGGCATCTTTCAAGTCCAGTTAGTTGAGGAACCATCGGGCAAAAAAACTCAGGACATTTTGACCGGAATCGATCCGGGTAAACTGTTCACCGGAGTGGCGGTTCAGTCAAAGGGTGAGACCCTGTTCCTTGCTCACCTTAACCTACCGTTTAAAACCGTGACCAAACGGATGAGCCAACGGGCAATGATGCGACGGGGACGGCGAGGGCGACGGATTAACCGCAAGCTACCTTTTAACCAACGCAACCACCGCCAGCGCAGATTCGACAACCGCAAGGGTCACAAGATACCCCCTAGCATTCGGGCTAATAAGCACCTTCCATTGAGGGTGATTCAGGAGTTGAACAAAATTTACCCATTCACCGATGTAGTGGTGGAAGTAATTAAAGCTAGAGGGGACAAAGGATTTAGCCCCGCCATGGTCGGTCAGCATTGGCAGATTGAACAACTTGCGTCAGCTGGTTACACCGTCCACACTCAAGAGGGATGGTATACATCTAACCTGAGAAAGTACCTCGGTTTACCCAAGTCCAAAAACAAAGCAGAGGAGTCACCCGCCGCCCATGCCGTTGATGGTATCTGCCTCGCCGCTTCCCAGTTTATGCGGTATCGCCAAATCAAAGGGCGAAGTGGCACCTTCTTAGGCTCTGTGACGGTAACACCCTGTCCGTTCGCAGTAATCAGCCGCCCCCCAATTTGCCGCCGCCAACTACACCTAATGATTCCCAGCAAAGGAGGGCTGCGGCGAAACTACGGCGGCACAGTTACCCGGAAGGTGTTCAGGAAGGGCGATTACGTCAAAGCTGTTAAAGCTGGAATTACCTACTACGGTTATGTTTCCGGCGATACTAAAACTGAAGTTTCGGTTAGTAACGCTAACTGGAAACGAATAGGGAGGTTTACCACTTCCAAAGTCCAATTGTTGCAGCGAAATACCGGGCTGATATCAACAGTTGGATTGTCAAACCTCACCACACTGAATTTCGACAGGCTCAATTGCCGCGAAGTCGAAGTGAGTGGCGCGGTTTGACCTCTATCCCCTTCCGACCTACTTCGTTGAGGTCGGAGTCCCACGAGATAAAACGATGGAGGAATATTACTCATGCCATTAGATTATTTTGCACCAGGAGTCTACGTTGAAGAGGTAGACCGTGGCAGTCGCCCGATTGAGGGCATTAGTATGAGTG
>CAZNNK010000754.1:0-3819 GCA_964574085.1 uncultured Coleofasciculus sp. | reverse complement strand
ATCATCCGATAACCGGGGTACTGTGCAACCCAGTTGATCATACGCATCCAACATTCCCGCTAGTTCCTCACTCGTGGGGCGCTTAATGCGATGGGCGATTAAAAATGCCCCAATTTGAGCCGGCGTCGCGTCTTCATTCAAGATCATTTCTGTGGCGTTGGCGGCTTCTTCACGAGTTAAATCTTTGTGAGTATGGCTACCGCTACCTACTTTCTTTAGCAGTTCTCTGAAAATAATACTCATATTGGGGGATGAAAAAGAGGACGATGGGACTATGACGACAATGATTGAGGACAATAACAGATTGACAGAGAACCGTTAGTGATTCCTGAACAAAGATGCGATCGCTTCGGCATTGAGTGACCTTTATGAGGATTAGTTAACAAATCTAAAATTAAATTTTGTGTATTATTTGATACAGATTTTAATTTTAGTATATTCTGATACAAGAAGAGAATCGAGAATCAGACGGCACAGATATGCAAAATCCACAACCGCAACCCCCTCCAGCCAACCTCTCGGCTAGTGCAATTTTTCGCTATCTGCAACCGGGAATGTGGCTGAGACTAGAGGAACTCCCCAATCCATTTGCCCACTATGAGGCGCTGATACTCTCCCAAGTCTCGGATCATGAATGGCTGACTTGGATTCCGGAACATGGAGAATATCTGTTAGTGCTGTAGCCACTTCCAGCGAAAGGATAGCCTCCTCTAGCTAAGTTGTTCAGCCAATATCACCTCCATACAATGCTCAAACGTATAGAAAATTTGGAGTTTTGGTAATGATCAAGACGAAGCTTTCCCCCTGCGAGAGTTTACTCTATCACTGGATTCGGTTTCATACTAGAACCAATCAGAACGTAAATTTTAACTGGTATGACTTTCAGGCTTGGACAGCCGAATTCCTAGAACATTCAGTTAGCTTGAGCGAAGTTTACGCCGCGCTTACAGAGTTACATAAGCTGAAATTAATTACTGTCCAAGGCACCGAAGTTACCCTAAATACGCCCCCAAGTCGTACACCGTTAGAACTTTCACCATTACCCCATAAATTATTAACCACCCGCCGAAAACCTAGGCTTTTTTCCTGGGGTTTCCTGATGACGTTAATCTTTTTAGTCTTGTGGTTAGGCTCAGGCGTTATGTATTTTAAGTTGTATTCAGGAGACTCAAATCATTATACCAATCCTTATCAATTTTTGGGCGAAAAAATAAAATAATTTGCTTGCCTAATCTAGTCGATAGGGGGCAGACGATAGCAAGGATTAAGAATGAAGGGTGACAAAGGTTTGTCCCAATCTAGGGGCGGGCTTCACTATTATCTTTTTTGGCTTCACCCGAATTTCACTAAACCCGCCCCCAACCCAATGTGAGAACTATGGGACAAACCAATGACGAATGACAAATGACGAATGACAAATGCTTTAAGCATCAATCACCACTTGTCCTTCCGGCACAGCACAACAGGTCAACACCATGCCCTCCTCTAAATCTTCCAAGGCACTATACTCTTCGTCATACTTCACTTGACCTTTTAATAACGTCTTAGCACAAGTCCCGCAAGTGCCAGCACGACAACTACTGTCGATTTCAATGCCTTGGCTTTCAGCCGTATCCAGAATAAATTCCTGAGAATTAGCGTCAACCTGTTTCCAAGATTCCGCGAAAAATAGCTTTGTTTGAGCTTGCTCGTCGTTGGTTTCTGTCTCAGATGAAGGTTGAGTATCCTCTGGAGGATGCGCCTGAGTTTCCGGCTCCGGTTCGATAACAACTCCATCCTTAACTTTAGCATCAAAGTTTTCAATTAATAGATTCCGTAGAATCGGTTTTAGGTCATCGCAGGCAATTCCTTTTTCCAATAAGTCTCCGAGTTGAGCATCTTTGCCCACTTTTCCTCCAGTATAAAGATTCACCCCTTCGACAGGCTTGCCATCTTTACGAACCTTCGTACCCATTAACCCAATATCGGCAACTTGAGGTTGTCCACAAGAGTTGGGACAGCCTGTCCAGTGTATCCGCACTCGTTGGGGAATATCTAATTCTTGATCCAGTTCTTGCGCCAGTTTTAATGCCCGTTGCTTGGTTTCTATGATGGCAAAATTGCAATAGCGATTTCCGGTACAAGACACCAATGAACGGGTAAGAGTAGAGGGATGAATCGGAAACTGCTGGAGTAACGGTTCACTCAGAAACGCTTCGATTTTTTCATTGGCAATGTAGGGAATAATTAAATTTTGTTCAACGGTTAAGCGAATTTCACCATTGCCATAAACATCAGCTAATCGGGCTAATTCAAACATGGTGTCGGCTGACAAGCGCCCCACGGGAACCAGTAAGCCAACATAACTGTACCCTGGTTGCTTTTGCGGATAAATCCCAATGTAATCTTTTTTCTCTTGGGTAATCTCATCCTCAGGCGCAGCTGGGAGGAGTTCTTTGCCGAATGTTTTTTCGACTTCCGCCCGGAATTTTTCTACGCCCCATTTATCAATTAACCACATCATCCGGGCTTTTTGGCGGCTTTTTCGTAATCCCTCGTTTAATCCATTCTGGGTATAAACGGTGAGAATCGCACCACTCAAGTTAATCACATCTACTTCATTTGCCGGAACCCATGCATTTAAGGGAATCGCTTCCACACAACGCTGGGCTGATAAGTAACCGCCGACTAAAACATTAAAGCCCAATTCTCCATCCCGATAGGCAGGAACAAAGGCAATATCATTAATTTCAGCGTGAATGGAGTTATCTCGTCCTCCTTCGATGGCAATATTGAATTTACGCGGAAGATTAGTAAATGCATAATTGCCTTCCCCGTTATTGGTAATCATGTCCTGCAATTTTTGCAGCATGTCACGGGTGTCAATGATTTCGTCTGCATCAATTCCAGCGACGGGTGATCCGGTTAAATTCCGTACATTATCCATTCCTGTCTGTACACTGGTCATATTAATGGATTGCAGTTGACGGAAAATTTCCGGAATATCTTCTAAACGGACGCCTCGCAGTTGAATATTTTGGCGAGTGGTAATATCGGCGCTACCATCATCACCATAACGTTGCACAATACTGGCGAGAACCCGCATTTTCTCACTGTCCAGATAACCATTAGGTGTGCGTAAGCGCAACATGAATTTGCCAGGAGTTACTGGACGGAAAAAGATGCCTAACCACTTGAGGCGAAGTTCTAAGTCGGTTTTATCAACGTTTTCCCAGCCAACTTCGATTAAGCTTTCCAGTTCATGTTTAATGTCTAGCCCATCTTTCTCGGCTTTGGCTTTTTCCACTTTGTTTATTTTTTTGGATACGTCTTTTGTGGTCGTCATAGCGCTATTTTGATGGATTTTTACGGTCTTCGGTTGTCTAAAATTTACCCTCTTAAGTTCAGTAAGGTAAGCAAGGTTTAAGGGGAAAATTGTATATTTGGATACGCTTTTGCTTTGCGCTTGAATAAACTGCATCATATAAATGCAGTTTGTGAATAAAATCTGTATAAATCATCGATTCTATGAAACCATAGGAAGAGTGAGGCTGAAGTGGCACACCATTCAGTCTGGGTAACGATGCAAGTGATCAAACAATGGACAAACTTCTTAAACAAGCCACAGTTGCCACAGAGCAGAGGGATTGGTTGTCAGTCACTCAATGTTTGCAGCAATTACCATTGGATGAGCGCAGCCGAAATCATTCCTATCCAGAAACCAAGGAATTGCCTCTAGGATTGGCGATGGCGTTAACGGTTTTGGAACAGGGAGATTTTCAGGCGCGTTGGGATATTGCCAAGGTTTTGCCACAATGGGGCGAGAGGATTGTGACACCG
>CAZNNK010000753.1:0-3820 GCA_964574085.1 uncultured Coleofasciculus sp. | reverse complement strand
TAACCTAGTCCGCGCAGGCGGACTTTGTTTGTGTAGCAGCGATTTCAATCGCCTCTTTGTTTGTGTAGCTGTCACTCAGTATTCATTAATTTTTACCCCGATTAGGATTAAACCTGAACCCGAGGCGACCTAAACCGAATACTTTTGCGAAAACGATGATACCTGCGCTTCTAACTCATCGCACGCTTCACGCACCAACCGCAACCCTTCTTCCTTTTCTAGTTTAGCGCCTGCGGGAACAAACTCTTGCATAATTTCTGCCTCTGTCGTTTGATAGTCACCCCAATCTGATTTCAACTTTTCTAGATAATTAATTCCCTCACTGCCATCTTGAATCGCAAACTCTAAAATAGAATCCAGATATGCTGTAACCTTAGAACTCTTTACTCCCTCCGTCACAGCCGCAAATAATAATTCACCATTGAGATAGTCAAACTCTGGCACAACTAGCCAATCATCGCGTAACTCAAAGGTATGAGCGCCTTGAGCAGGTCTAACAGTTATTCCTTCCTGTCTAACTCGCTTAGCGGCATTGTAAACTAATCTCATAATTGTGAAAATTACGTCTGGATAATTACTATCAATTCCCCGTAATTCCACCGTTCCTAATGCATTGAGTCGCACTGGATTCCAGCCCGCTTTTAGTAAATTTCCGCCGCCTTCAGTAAATAAATCCCGCTCAACTCCAGCATTATCCATCGCGGTTAGCCATGCATAATAGCGTTCAAATTGCAACTCTACTAACTGTTCCACAGAATCGGCATAGGGCATTAAACCGCCAACCGATTGTAAGTGAGTATAAACGCCTTCCCAGCCAAATCGGTCACTCCCCCGATAACGGACAATGTGATAGGCTAGTCCCGTGGCTTCTCCTTCATAAAAGGGACAGGCGCGTCCCAAGGCGATGAGGGCGGAATCTAAGGCTGTGGCTAAATTATAAATATTAATCAGTTCTTCGCGTTCAGCGGCGCTGCTGTTGTAAGAGACACCAACACGGGAATCAATTACTCCTGGTGGTACTTCTAAATGGATATGGGTTCCTGTACATTTACCCGCATTCAAAAATCGGTCGTAGCCAACGGTGCGAACTTGGACATGATAGCTTAATTTATCCCGAATGACGGGAATTAAATGTAAGGGATAGCTGGATAGGGGATAAAGCCGCAAATCCATCTTTTTCCCCACCTGTAATCCGAGTTGTAAGTTTTTTAGATAGGCTGTGGCTAATTCGGTGGGCGTATGGGCGGGAGGGGTATTAATTTCGATCATTCCCTTTACCCATTCCGGCATAAAATAAGCGGGACTTAAACCAATGGCTTCGGCTTCTTGGCGACAATTTTGCAAGAATTCATCGGCACGATTGGAAAATTTACCTGTTTCGTCTACGAGGAAAAATTCTTGTTCTAAACCGATGCGACGCTGGGCTAGTTTCATAGTGTTAACGGTTGCTTAGTATTATAGCGGTTTCCAGTCAGATCCCCGACTTCTCTAAGAAGTCGGGGATCTTGGGTATTGTTTGGCAGATAGGTTATCATCAATAACTGCCGCGAAATACCCTAAACCCGCCCCTACTTTCCTCACAATCAAACCTCCACCACGGCTTGCTGATACACCTGTTGGGTTACCTGAACTAACCGTTGCATGGCGGTTTCTAATTCGCGATCGCTAGCCGTTAAACTAATCCGAATACACTGATGCTGGTGTTCCCAGGTGTCCCCTAATCCGGGAAAGAAGGTGTTTCCAGGAACGGCGATTACTCCCACCTGCTTTAACTGTTGATACAAGTCCCAATCGGTTATCGGTAAATCCTTGAACCACAACCAGGCAAAAATAGCGCCTTCACCCCGATGTAAAAACCACGGTAAGTCTTTGGGCATAAATTGGTTTAGCGCGGTTTCTAATACGGCAAACTTGTGCTGATAATAGGGACGAATCACATTAACAGAAATCTCAGCTAATGCGCCCGAATTAATCGCCTGTGCAGCAATGGCTTGTCCGTAACGGGAGGAATGGATGCAGAGATTCGTCTGGAACGATTGCAAAATATCAATCCTATCCGGATCACCAATAGCGACGCCAATCCGTTCTCCGGGGAGTCCGGCTTTGGATAAACTCAGGCAATGGATAATATTATCACCAAAAATTGGCGTCATTTCGGTAAAGTTTAGTGCTGGAAATGGGGGCGCATAAGCGGAGTCAATGAATACAGGGACATGATTAGGTGCGGCGAGTTCGGCAATTTTTCGCACTTCGTTATCGGTGAGAACGTTCCCGGTGGGATTACAAGGACGAGAAAATATGACACATCCGGTATCTTGATTAATTTTCAATTGACTGAAGTCGGGACGGTATTTGTAGCGATGCGCCGCTTCGTCAATCTCTAGGCTGGGTTTATAGGCGATTAGGGCTTCTGGGGTTAAACTGACGCCACCATACCCGGTATAATCGGGACTCAGGGGGAGAACGATTTGTTTTAACTCCCCGGCTTGGGTATAACCGCCAAAGGCATTTGCGCCGTAGAAGTAAATGGATTGAGAACCGGGAGTAATTAAGATATTCCGTTGAGTCAGTCTCAAGCCATAACGCTGATTAAAATCCTTTGCGATCGCGTCAATCAAGGGCTGGTATCCTTGAGATGACCCATAACGGCAAACCACTTCTCCGTAGTCGGGACTTGCCAAGAGTTGGGCGGTACAGTCTCGCCACAGTTGTTCAACCTCTGGCAAAATTACCGGATTTCCCGCACTAAGATTAATGAACTCCTGTCCCTGACCTAATCGTAACGTTTCAATAATATCCTTCATAATAGCCCGGACGCCCGTCAGGTTGGACATCTGAGTACCGATTTGAGTGAGAGACGGTTCCATCATGCGCGATCGCTCTTATCACAGAGGTTAACTTACTTTGCCGCGAATTGAGTCAAATTTGCTGATTCGCTGGGGACTTTATTTATTTAACCGCAAATTTCCCCAACCCGACTCCCCCCATTCTCCGTCCTTTTCTCAACTGGAGAGCGTACTATAGGTAAGGTGAACGCATAGACTGGGAGAACAACCACGGCTTACACACGTCCCCTCGCTCGACTGATCGAGCAACTACAACGCTTACCTGGAGTGGGTCCTAAGACCGCTCAACGATTGGCATTACATATTATTAAACGCTCAGAGGATGAAGTCAAAGCCCTGGCGCAGGCTTTAATTGAGGCGAAAAAGCAGGTTGGCTTGTGTCAGGTTTGCTTTCACCTGTCGGCTGAATCGGTTTGTGATATCTGTCGTAATCCGAATCGGGATAAAACAACGCTTTGTGTGGTAGCGGATTCCCGTGATGTGATTGCGTTGGAGAAAACACGGGAATATCGGGGGAATTATCATGTTCTTGGTGGGGTGATTTCTCCCATGGATGGAATTGGACCGGAACAATTGCATGTTGAACAATTGGTGCGCCGCGTTAGCCAGCAGAAGATTCAAGAGGTAATTTTAGCGATCGGTCCGAGTGTGGAAGGGGAGACGACGACGCTGTATATTGGTCAACTGTTGAAACCGTTTACAAAGGTGACTCGGATTGCTTTTGGTTTACCCATGGGTGGGGATTTGGAATATGCGGATGAGGTGACATTAGCACGGGCGTTGGAAGGGCGGCGAGAGTTGGATTAGTTATTTGTCATTCGTCATTTGTTGATTATTCATGGTTGATTGGTAATCCTCTTCCCCAGCTCCCAGACGCGCCATGGCACGTCTCTACATCACTCCCCCAGCTTCCCTTCTGCCTGCCACAATCCTTCATCGAGTCACTTCGATATAAATATGCTCTAATCGTACAG
>CAZNNK010000752.1:0-3823 GCA_964574085.1 uncultured Coleofasciculus sp. | reverse complement strand
TAGGGTTCTACTCCCATATCGACCAAACCTCAGTTCTCTGGATGTACTGGCATGAGTTAGACAATTGGCCCCACTTCCGGCGTGAGATTTTTAATGCGTTCCGCTATCAACATCAGCGTAAACTCCTATGGTTAAGCACATTAGGACAACGCAAAACTATTGATCGCCTGTTCGGATTACTCACTCTAATCATTGAAGAATTTGGCGAACCGACACCCGATGGCTACTGTTTGCCATTTCCTTTAACTCACGGGCAAATTGGTAGTGCGATTGGTGCAACTCGTGTCACTGTAACTCGCTTAATGGGAAAATTACGTAAGAAGGGATTGATTACGACCTACGGGGATAATTTAATTTGCTTACCCATGCAATCTTATGATTTTGATTCCGATGGTTCAAAATCCAGCTAATCAGTTCTTTGTTATCGTATTAATCGTATTAAAACGAGAGAGTTGAGTATATAGCGATGGTCATAGCCACGAATGTAACTGATAATTTTTCTCTAGACGACTTTATGACTAATCCTCCCGATCATACAGAGTGGGTGGATGGACAATTGATTGAGACAACGGGAATGACGATAAAACATAGTCGAATTCAATCGAGGTTGGATGGTTACTGGAGAAATTACATCAGCGAGTCGGGACAAGGCGGTGAACCCCTCGTCGAACTTCCTTGTCGCACATTGCGCCAGGGGCGTCGTCCAGATGTATCTTATTTGACATCCCAATTGTTAGATCAGTATAGTGATGTGGCTGTATTACCCCAAAGCCCCCCTCTGATTGCCGAAATTGCCTCACCCACAGATACAGCCGAAGACTTATTTGCCAAAGCGACGGAGTATTTAGAGTCAGGGTGTGAAGAAGTGTGGTTAGTATTTCCGGAGACTCGTTGGATTTTGGTAATCACTCAGAATCAGACATTAGCATTTCGTTCCGGTGATGTGGTGAGTACGCAGGTTGTTCTAACCGGGTTTAGCATAGCCGTCGATGAGTTGTTAGCCTAAAGTTCGTAGTTGCGCTCGTAGTTGCGCTTTAGCGCCATAAACGCCGATATCCCTTACTACTGGCGTGACACAGCTAAAATGATGGAATCGATTTTACCATTGAACGCGCACAACCTGCGCCCCTACGGTTTTGGGGCTAATGGTTAATTCATCAAATAAGGTATGCCATGTCACTACAAGCTTGAATAAGATCATTATGTAGTGATTGACGACAAATTTTATACATTCCTGCAAACCTAAACCTGAGAACCAGTCCATGAAAATAAGTAAAATAATTATCAAGGGCTTTCAACAGTTCAATAATTTTCAGTTGGATTTGGTAAACCCCAAGACAGGTAAACCACTCGATAAAATATGCTTTATTGGTACGAATGGAACGGGAAAAACAACGATTCTGGATAAAACAATCAACACATTAAATAAGTTTAATGGTCATGAAAATCCGCCACAGCCACTGAAAAGCATGCCATTCTTCGCTGTAAAATTTTCTGCCTCGTCTGGAGATTTTTTTGCTTGCCATCCTCCCTATAGCGGTTCTGGTTGGTATGGTGCTCCAATAGTCTACTATAATGCTGATGTCGAACAGACTGACGAATGGCATCGGTTTGTCACTGATCCAACCCAAAAAACCGTACCACCGGACTTCTGCGGACAACACTACATTTCCAGTCAGCCCGTTCCCTCGTTTACCAACAAGAAAGATTTAATTATTCATGTACCAGCCGATCGGTCATTGCTTTTACAGAAAGGAGATTTACCTGTAACAACACTTGACGAGGCTTTAACGCTATTCAAAAATTTTCCAGTTCATCACTTTATATCTATGGAAAATGCCGGAGAGTTTTGGAAACTATTAATTTATCTGGTCAAAAAACGGGAGAGTGATTACCTAGATCACTTAAAGAAACCTGAAAATAAAAAGAAAACGATTGAAGAGGTTGAGGCGGAATTTAGAAAAAATCATCCAGAGATTCTCCAAGAAATTGGAAACTTATGGAATCGAATACTAGACAAGCCAGGACTATTATTCGATATTGAAGAAGCAGGAATTCCTGTACAACTTAACGAAAATCTTCAGGCGTATGTGAAAGTCAAGAGTTCTGGGCAACCCTTACCCTACAACAGCCTCAGTAGTGGGATTCGCAACTACATCTTCAAATTAGGGCATATTAAAACATTGTACTTCCAACGTCAGATAGAGCGAGGTTTTCTATTGGTTGATGAACCCGAAAATAGTTTATATCCGGATCTGCTTTATGACCTAATTGAGCAATATCTCTCAATTATCCAAAACACACAGTTCTTTGTCGCTACCCATAATCCAATTATCGCCGCTCAGTTTGAACCTTATGAGCGAATCCACCTGGATTTTGATGAGCAAGGATTTGTCACGGCGACACCGGGTGTTACTCCGATTGGAGATGACCCCAATGATTTGTTAATTAAAGATTTTCATGTACGCAGCATCTACGGAAAACAAGGACTACAAAAATGGGAACGATTTCTGGAACTACAGCGATTAATTCACTCAACTAGCGACATAAATCGCAAACAGGAGTTGATTGCTGAATATCTAGAAATCGGAAACGCCTATAACTTTGATCCATCCACATGAGATATCTGAGAAAGTCGGCGCAGTCAAAGATAATTTCTAATCAGTGGCAGTATTCAAATCAAAGGGATAGAACTAAGATAAGGCAAGAAACCCCTTTTTTGCCCTGGCGACTAGAAGTCGCAGCTACACAAACAAAGTCCGCCTGCGCGGACTAGCTTATAAAGGGGGTGGCTAACCCGGATTTGGTATCACTGGTTAGTCGCCGCGATCGCTTGCTGTCCTTGGGGTGAACTGACATAACCCAGAAAAGCTTGCACCTGGGGAGTTGCAGGTTCTTTGTAGACGTAGTAAAGTTCTCGTTGATAGGGATAATTCGCCGCTTGGGGGGTTAACCCATCGATGGGTACAGTTCGCACCGTTTGTTGATCGGCAACCTGTGCATACGTGGCATAACTAATTCCATTGGTTCCCAATTCTCGCAAAATTGGAGTCGTTGCATCTTGCTGCATTGTGACAATATTAGGTGTTGTGCCAAATTGCCCACCATTGAGTACCAGTTCTTGAAACGCCTGACGAGTTCCGCTAACTGGGGGGCGATTAATCACCCGAATCGGTTCTGACGCACCATCCACTTGTGACCAATTGGTAATCTGTCCTTGAAAAACTTGCTGAACTTGTGCCTGAGTTAAGCCGAGCTGAAAGGGATTTTCCTCACCCACCACGATCGCGATCGCATCCTTCGTTACAGGTACAGCCACTAAGCCTTGGGACTGTTCTTGGGAGGTTAGAGGACGAGAAATCGCCGCGATATCTACACTTCCGGTTAACAGCGCCAAAATCCCCTTATCTGAACCCCCAGCTTGGGTTTCCACCGTTGTTCCCGGAAACTGCTGTTCAAACGCTTGTTTCAAGGCTTGATTAATTTGCACCATACTCGTCGAACCTGCAATCCGGACAATTGTTCCACTGGGGACAGCTTGAGGGGGTGCAAAAGCCGTGTTGGGATTCGCGGCTGGCGTTCCTGGATTAGCAGGTTGAGTGGGTGGAGATGGATTTTGAGTCGAGTTATTCTCATCTCCCATCAATCCTCCCAAATTCATACCCGATTGACGGGTAAACCACCAAAAACCACCCGCTAATATAACAAGTGTAATTACCAACGCAGCAATAAGGGTTCCAGTTTCGTTCTTCTGTGACATAATTAATGGTCATTTGTCATTTGTTGATTGTTCATGGTTCATTGTTGATTGGGAATCTTCTCC
>CAZNNK010000751.1:0-3826 GCA_964574085.1 uncultured Coleofasciculus sp. | reverse complement strand
CAGCTCCCCCAGCTTCCCTATCTCCCCCATCTCCCCAGCCTTAACTCTGTACGCTACCGTACCGACGAATATCCTTCATTGTGTAATCCTTGAATGGCAAAAGGTCTAACTCAATCTGTGCCAGCGTAGGCGATCGCGGTTGAATCAACAAAAGCTAAGCGACACCAATGAACCATAATTTCAAAAATAGGCGGATTCTGGCTGTAGATCAAAATGCCGATTCCAGAGAATTACTCAGCATCATTTTTGAGCAAGAAAAAGCCAATGTTCTGACTGTTACTAGCGCTAAGGAAGCTTTAGAGGTATTTGAGGACTTTCAACCGGATATTCTACTATGTGAGCTACTTATGCCGGGAGAAGATGGCTATTGGCTGATCCGTCAAATAAGAAGCCTTGAGACAAAACGAGGGCGTCATGTTGCTGCGATCGCGGTGACGGTAGCAGCGACTGAGCCAGAGCGCCAACTCGCCCTAGCCGCAGGGTTTGACAGCCATATCGCCAAACCGCTCAAGGTTGATGATTTATTAGCGATCGCGGCTATCCTTGAGCAGGGTAAATTTTGTTCCCAATTTGCACAATAACCTAAGACGCCTTGAAATTGTATAGGATGCAATCAGGTAGAATGTAACTCGTCTTAACCAGGAGATGAGAGAGAAACGCTTTGGTGATGAACGATTTATTAAAAGGCATCAATGTCTACCTGATTGGCATGATGGGTGTCGGTAAAACTACCGTAGGGCAACGATTGGCAAAAGAACTCGATTACCGTTTTGTAGACACAGATGTCCTGATCGAGCAAGTGGTAGGACAAACCATTAACCAAATTTTTGCCGATAGTGGCGAGGACGAATTTCGCCAGTTAGAATCTCAAATTTTGTCCGAAGTATCCGCTTACACGAAGTTAACGGTTGCCACAGGTGGTGGCATTGTACTCAAACAGATGAATTGGAGTTATCTACACCAAGGTTTAATTGTCTGGTTAGATGCACCTGTAGACCTATTAATACAGCGTCTGCAAGACGATACCACACGCCCATTATTGCAAACAGCCGATCCAGCAACAGCACTGCAAAACTTGCTCGATAAACGGCGTCTTATGTATGCAGAAGCCGATCTCCACATTCCCATTAATGCCAGCGATACACCGGAAGTTATTACATCACAGATAATAGCGGCAATTCCTTCGGCACTCAAATAAAATTAAAGGAGTAGGTTGGGTCTCGTCCCTCGACCCAACAAACAAAAACTCGATGTAAATCTGTTGGGTTTTACTTCGTTCAACCCAACCTACAAAAAATTATAACGAATCAACTATTCCCATTTGTTTAGGATATCCTTGACTAAAACTTCTTTTAAGCAAACCTGAGCCACGACAACGATAGGAAGCGCCAGAAATAAACCAAATATCCCAAAAAATATAGCAAAAGCCATCTGAGATAATAACGTAACCGCTGGCAGCAAAGACACCTGTTTTTGCATAACCAGCGGAGTTAAAATATTACTTTCAATCTGCTGAATTACTATATACAAAATTACAACTGCTAGAGCTTTCCAAGGCGAATCAAGTAAAGCCAATGCCACGGGAGGAATTACACTTAAAGTTGGACCCAAATTTGGGATAAATGTAAATATACCCGCAAGCAAACCATTCGCTAGGGGCAATTGTACCTGCAAAATCCATAACCCAAGCCCACTCAATATAGCAATTACTGTCATGTTAAAGAGAATACCAACTGCCCAACCTCCCAGAGTATCTTCACATTCATCGAGAATCTCCTGCATTCGGCGGCGATAAAAGGCAGGAAATAGGAGGATAAAACCTTTGCGGTAGGGTTCGGGATTGGCGAGTAGCATAATTGTTACAACCACAACTAACAACATGTTCAAGACTACGCCAATTGAACTATAGAATATATCAAAAAAGTTGCCAAATAGTTTGGTTGCCCATGAGCGCAGATTTTGGGTAAAGACCTTCAAGCCGCCAATATCCTCTAAAAGTCCATCGGGAACTAAATTTCTCACCCAGTTTGCCCATTCAGGAATTTGTTGTAATCCAATTGGAACTAAATCAATTAATTGCTGAACTTGATCAACAAATGGTGGTACAACCAGGACAAAAAAACCAACCATTAATCCGAGGCAAAAACCTACGGATATAATAATAGCGAAACTGCGTTTGAGCCGAAAGCGTAGTAGAAATCGCACCATTCGGTTAAGTGTAGTCGCAAAAACTACAGCAGCAAAGCCAAGCAAAATGACTGTTTTAATTTTCCACAGAATGTAAACCGAGATGATCAATAAGAATAATCCCAGCAATGGACCTATACGCACAAATTTGCCTCCACTCAAGGGTTAGATTAACCAAATACTTTGCACTTTTGTCAGTCAGCCCTGACACCCGCAAAGAATTCAAGTTTTTGGCTGTTGGTATTTAACCAAGGATTCTAATAAATTATCCTAAATAGGGGAGAAACGCTATGTTGCTTCTTTTACCCAGAAAGAGAGATGCTTACCTCTGAGAGTTGTGATAGCGTCCCGATGTTGGTGGTAGAAATGCCTGTATTGCTCAAACTCTAACTTTCCATAGACGATAAACTTGCCTCAGTATGCTTTGCTAAGGTATAACCGTTTATCAATAATAATGCTTTATGACATCCACTTCACTAACAGAACCAGCAATTGCTACTTTGGTACTGACAAACGCTGTCGAAAAAACAGGTCAACCAATCGCAGGACAGTTGCTTGAACAACGTCACAACTTATGGCATCTACTTCAAGATAGATTTCCCACAACGGCAACTGAGATCGAACTAACTGAGCAACAGCCCTTAAATGGTAATCAAGCGGCTCGCATCGCCAAACATATCGAAGAAGTCGCTCAAACAGACTCAGAGGTGGCTCAAAGCGTTCAAGCTATAGCAGATACCGTACAGTCTCAACCAAAGAGCCTCGATAAATTTACGAAGGTAGCTCAAGACATTAAGATGGGAGTACAGGAACAGATTGCGAACAGAACCAACTTAGATTTATCCTAATAATCTTAATCTTTAATTTCTGGTTAATCCGCATTAGTGTTAGCGCCGGGAAACGTTGGCGCTGCGAGATGGAGTATAGTCCTTCCGGGCGATTGCTCTGGGTGATAAAGATGATTACTTAGTCACCCTCGATCCCATTGATGGTACTCAGTTTTATTTGGATGGACATTCAAATTATGCCATTATTCTCACGGTGCTAAATTGGGATGAATTTGAAGCCGTGATCGCGATTTCTCCAGCCCAGAATACTTACTACTATGCCCTACGGGGTGAAGGGGTTTTTCAGGGAACACTAGAGGAGGGATTACAAGACAGTCATCCTTTAAAAATTGGCGAAACAAATCGAACAATTCTGTTAGGATGGGGAATGGAGTCACTCGCTCCGAAACTAAGAGAAGATTATCAGGTAATCGACATTGCCAACTCCTACTCAAAAAATCAGCAAATCCCCAATTTGAATGGTATGTTGAATGGTGAGTTAGGCGGTGCTGTGCTCCGAGTCGGTAAATTTATTGATGGTGCTGCTTTAGCATTTTTGGCGCAAGAAGCAGGTTGTATTGTTACCACATTCGAGGGTACTCCTCCACCACCTCTATATACCTGTGAAGACTATCAACGCCCTGGGCTAATTGTGGCTACCTCTGTTGACGTGCATCAAGATTTGCTCAAGGCTGTACGAGAAGTGATGGGAACATGAGGGTACGACATGTCGTGCCCCTACAAATGGTGTTTCAACGTCTCAATTAGTATCAAGTTTTGTGGGATAAGGTGTGTAGTTTGTAGGTTGGGTT
>CAZNNK010000750.1:1659-3831 GCA_964574085.1 uncultured Coleofasciculus sp. | reverse complement strand
TTTCTGCAATGAAATTTAGTCTGTCTATATTTGACTATACTTTTACCAACTATGTCGTGAAGAGTTATCGTGATCTGATGAATGCGATCGCCCAGGTTCGACAGGCGCTGATAAGTCGGATCGAGCAGCGTCAGGGGAAAGAGACAGAACTGATGGCGATCGCACTGCCAGAGGAGGAAGATGCACCCCCCTCGGCGTTGACACAACTCGGTCAGATCTTCGGGTTATCCCGGTTTGAGCGGGATGTGTTGCTCCTCTGTGCTGGGATGGAATTGGATCAGCAGTGGGGGGCGTTATGTGCGGAGGCACAGGGAGAGGCGCAACGGAATTATCCCACCTTTGGTTTAGCCTGGGCGCTTTCAGCCGAGCCGAATTTAGCCGCCTTACGTCCTGATGCGCCTTTGCGCGGGTGGCGGTTGATTGAGGTGGGGGAGGGGATGAGTCGGCTGAAGTGTCCCTTGCGGATCGATGAGCGGATTTTCCATTATCTGTTGGGGGACGATTATATTGATCCGCGATTGCGGGGAATGGTGCAGCCGTTATCCGTGGCGGCGTCGGATTATGCCGTATTACCGCCCTCTCATCAGCAGATAGTGGCGCAAATTGCCGCAACCTGGGTCGAGTCATCTCGGACAAAGTTGCCCGTGATTGGGTTATCGGGGGTGGATGGATTGAGTAAAAGCGCGATCGCGGCGGCGGTTTGTCGTCAGTTGAATTTGAATCTGCATCGCTTCTCGGTAGCGGCGTTGACGCCTCAGGGTGGGAGTTTGAGTTTAGTTAAGCAGTTGTGTGAACGGGAATGGTTCTTGAGTCATGGGGTGCTGTTGGTGGATGGGGATGAGATGGAGGAGGGGATGACTTCTGGGTTATCCGAATTCATCGATACGATTAATCTGCCCTTAATGGTCAGTAGTCGGGAACGAGGGCGACAACGACTGCGATCGCGGATGACTTGGGAAGTGCAGCCTCCCACCCATGAGGAACAGAAGGCGATTTGGCAAGCCGCTTTAGGGGAGTGTGCCCAGCATCTGGAGGCGGAGATTGAAGCCTTGGTGTCTCAGTTTCAACTGAGTGTCCGGGATATTTATACGGTGTGTATTCAGGCACAAACGAGTCTAGATGCCGAAATTGCCAACAAAGAAGCCGCCAAAGCTACCCCTGCACCTGAACCGGAACCCGTCGAGGAAACCAAACCCAAGCGCAAACGCCGAGTCACTCGCAAAACCGACGCCAAACCCCCACCGCCGAAACCCGTCACCTTGGAGGTGGCAAAGAGTCCCCTGTGGGAATTTTGTCGCATCCAAGCCCGTCCCCAGTTAGAGGATTTGGCACAGCGAATTGAGACAAGGGCAGAATGGGAGGATTTAATCTTACCGGAGAGAGAGAAGGGGATGCTGCGGGAGATGGTGGTACAGGTACAGCAACGGGGAAGGGTGTATGAAAATTGGGGATTTGCCCAGAAGAATCAGCGGGGATTGGGGATTAATGCCCTATTTTCGGGGATGTCGGGAACCGGGAAAACCCTGGCGGCGGAGGTATTGGGGAATACCTTGCGGTTGGATGTCTATCGGATTGATTTGAGTGCGGTGGTGAGTAAGTATATTGGCGAGACGGAGAAGAATCTGCGGCGCATCTTTGATGGGGCGCAAGGCAGTGGGGCGATTTTGCTGTTTGATGAGGCGGATGCGCTGTTTGGGAAGCGATCGGAGGTGAAGGATTCCCATGACCGTCATGCCAATATTGAGGTGAGTTATTTGTTGCAGCGGATGGAGACCTATCGGGGATTGGCGATTTTGACGACGAATATTCAGACGGGGTTGGATCAGGCGTTTATTCGGCGGATTCGGTTTATTATTAAGTTTCCCTATCCCGATGGGAAAGAACGAGAGGAAATTTGGCGGCGGGTGTTTCCCCAACAGACGCCGACGAAGGGGTTGGATTATAAGAAGTTGGGAAAACTGCACATGGCTGGGGGGAATATTAAGATGATTGCCATGAATGCGGCGTTTTTAGCAGCGGGGGATGGGGAAGCGGTGCAGATGAAGCATATTAAGCAGGCGGCGATTCAGGAATGTATGAAGGTGGAACGTCCGATTAGTACGACGGAGATGCAAGGCTGGTAACACTGATTTCGCTGATTTTTTTGGGATGGTAGGGGTGGGTGGCTTATGT
>CAZNNK010000750.1:0-1559 GCA_964574085.1 uncultured Coleofasciculus sp. | reverse complement strand
CACAGGTTGGTAAGGATGATTTGATGGTTGGTAACACTGATTTCGCTGATTTTTTTGGGATGGTAGGGGTGGGTGGCTTATGTTAGTAGCACTGATTACACAGAGGGGTTAGTGGTGGGTGGCACAGGTTGGTAAGGATGATTTGATGGTTGGGAGGACTATAAGCGTGTTCTGTGTAATCTGTGTACCTGACTATTTGAGTCTTCTGTCTGTGCCATCCTTTCTGTGTAATCTGTGTTGTGGGGGCTGTTTGGGCGTCTGTGTAATCTGTGTTATTTAATCGTGAGGCTGCTGGTAAAATCTAAGAAAATCGGTGTAATCAGTGTTTGAGGCAGGAGGTTGGGGATGGGTTATTTGTATGAGGAGAAGACCTATCAAATAATTGGCGCCGCACAGGAGGTGCATCGGGAGTTAGGGGCGGGGTTTTTGGAGGTGGTGTATCAGGATTCGTTGGAGATTGAGTTTCAACTGCAGCAGATTCCTAATCATCGGGAATGTCCCTTACCGATTTTTTATAAGGGGGTGCGGTTAAATCGAACCTACAATGCGGATTTTTTATGCTTTGACCAGATTATCGTGGAGACGAAGGCGGTAAGGATGTTAGTGAAGGAATTTGAAGCCCAAACCCTGAATTACCTCAAAGCCACGAAACTGCGCCTGGGTTTACTGATTAACTTTGGTGAACCGAGTCTCAAAGTTAAACGCATTATCAATTAGCCACACCTAGGCAGTCGTGGCGGAAGAATATATCTAGAGAAGGAAAAAAAGCTTTATTACAAACCCCCCCGAAGACCCGGAAACTGTGATAAAACAGCAGAAACAAACCCGAACCCAACCCATCCCAGAAATCAGTATGACAAACCTTTGCCACCCACCCCTAACCCCTCTGTGAAATCAGTGCTACCACCCTTAGCCACTTACCCCTACCCTCAAAAAAAATCAGAGAAATCAGTGTTACCACCCACCCCTAACCCCTCAGTGTAATCAGTGCTACAACCCTTAGCCACCTACCCCTAACCCCTATAAAAATCAGCGAAATCAGTGTTACCACTCACCCCTAACCCCTCAGTGTAATCAGTGCTACTAACCTCTCACCCCCAACCCCTAACCTCTCTCTAAATCAGCGAAATCAGTGTTTTGATTTTTATATCCCCAAGGAGATAAAGAAATATCAAGCAGAGGTTCGCGCATTATCGGCAGACTTGTTAACCTGGTTCTATTCCCATCGCCTATACCTAATTATCATGTCTACTCAACAATCCATCCCCAAACCCGCAAACGCCAAGAAAAAATCCGATATCCTACCCATTCCAGCGCAATCAAAATCCCATCCCGTTGTCGCCCAACCGAAAATTGAGTCAACCCTGAGTAATGAGGAACAATTGGCACAGATGCGGGCGAAACGGGAAGCATCGGAACGCATGGGTTCCACGAAAATAATCCCCGAATCGATTCACGAAACCCCGCCACCGCCACCCGTGCAACCGAAACTGACGATTGGACAACCGGGGGATATGTATGAACAGGAAGCGGATAGGGTAGCGCGTCAGGTGGTGGAT
>CAZNNK010000749.1:0-3839 GCA_964574085.1 uncultured Coleofasciculus sp. | reverse complement strand
TACGGCAAGGATTGCGCCATTATTGATATTAAGGTTTAAATGCCGAACAGCTTATCCCATGCTAAACTTAGAGTGCTTAGTTTTATGGGGTTATATTTAGTCCTGTACGACAGTTTCATTGAAAGCTTTCTTGGCAATATAGCTTAAATAGACGGTTACAGCAATTGTCGCAATTAAACCAATTATCCGAATCACCAACTTGGCGATTTCAGTTTCCTGTGTGGTTGGTTGATTAGATAGATTGGCTGTAGCTAAATCACTAGCTAGAGAACCGATGTAAACATACACCACGGTGGCGGGAATCATGCCAAGGGAACCAAAAATATAGTCTTTAATAGAAACTTGGGTAACACCAAATAAGTAATTCAGGAGGTTGAAAGGAAAGATAGGAGAAAGGCGAGTCAGGAGAACAATTTTCCATCCTTCTTGCTTCACGGCTTGATTAATCGCTTTAAATTTGGGATGATGTTCAATCTGTTGACAAACCCAATCCCGCGAGAGATAACGTCCAACTAGGAAAGCACAAATAGCGCCAAACATTGCCGCGATCGTGACATAGATTGAACCCCAAAGTACACCAAACAAGCAACCTCCTTTTAGGGTTAGGAGAGAACCCGGTATAAATAATACGGTTGCTACGTTGTAGATAAGTATAAACACAATGGGTGCTAAGATACCCAGACTTTCGACCCAATGTAATGCGGTTTGCAAAAGTTCTTGAATGTCCAAGTATCGGCTAGCCACAATCAGAAGGATAACTAAACCACTGATTCCTATGAGTTTTAGCTGAGAATTGATGCGGGATTTGCTTGGTTTAGTCATTAAATTTACCTCAGTTTAATTAACTGGATTTAATCCAATAAAAATATAGCTAAAACCTTATCTTCCCAGGATCATTTTCCGATTGGCATAGAGCCTTCTAATTTCTCAGGTTAGTATAACTTTTTGAAGGATCTCTAAAGTGAGGCTGAGATTAACCTGAATTTAGCTGAGAAGACGATGAGAACAAGCTGACTGGGGTAACTGACCTGCCCCAACTTCCTACCATTTAGGTTATAATGAAAAGTCTTATCGTTTGAGTTCCCGTTGGTCAGGAATTTTCGGATCGGTTTCGATTTGTTGAGAATGGGGCAAAATCTGAATAGGATAGACATACTAACAGATTGCCCACTCTACTCCAATCACTCAATCGCAAAGGAATAATGTATGGCTTACTTCTGGTATAAGGCATTTCACTTAATTGGCGTTGTTGTCTGGTTTGCTGGGTTATTCTACCTGGTGCGTCTTTTCGTCTATCACGCCGAAGCCTCTCAGGAAGCTGAACCCGCGCAAACGATTCTGAAAAATCAATACCAAATCATGGAGAAGCGTCTCTATAACATCATTACCACGCCGGGAATGGTGGTGACGGTCGCCATGGCAATTGGTCTACTCACGACTGAACCAGAGGTTTTAAAATCCGGTTGGATGCACGCGAAACTAGCGTTCGTTTTGGTGTTGCTGGCTTATCATTTTTACTGTGGTCGGTTGATGCGACGGTTAGCCTCTGGAGACTGTCAATGGACGGGTCAACAGTTCCGCGCCCTCAATGAAGCCCCCACTGTTTTACTCGTCGCGATCGTTTTACTGGCTGTGTTTAAGAATAGTTTACCTACGGATATCACGGCTTGGGGAATCTTTGCTCTGGTGATTGCGATGGCAGCATCGATTCAACTCTATGCGAAAAAACGGAAGCGGGATCAGGAGAAACGTCTGACACAAGCCTCCTCAGCTACCAGCGACGAGATGACCGAACAGATATCTGCTTGAACGATCAATTTATTAAGGATCAACAAACTGGGGTAGAGACGTTCCGACGGAACGTCTCTTCTGGTTAAGAAGAGTAAACATTGGGATTAACATTTCCTTATCTTTTGTGGAAAACTAAGGGGTTTCTGTGGAAAAGTGGCACGATCTGTGGAAAAGTTAGGCTTTTTCCAGGGCTTCTGAGGGATTAAAAGGTTATCTGATCCGACTCATAAGCTGGAGGTTCGACATGAATCAACACGCGCACTGGATCAAAGCGTTCTTCTAATCGATCCTCCACCGCCTCGGTAATTTGGTGGGCAGTTTCCACATCTTTAGCATCAACAATCAGATGCATTTCAATGAAGACTTGACGCCCCAAGACGCCACGGGAGGCGATATCGTGGCAGTTGATGACTCCAGGAACTTGCATCACAATCGCTTGAATCGTTTCGGGTGCGATCGCGACTTCATCGACTAACCAGGGTAGGTTATCCGTTAACACTTCCCAGCCACTGCGAAAGACTAATAAGGCGACAGGAAAGGCGAGAATCACATCCAACCACTGAAGTTGGGGCAGATTCCATAGTCGTCCTTGCCAAATCCCAATCAATCCCGCTAAAACCGTAATCGTGACCCAGACATCACTCATCGTATGTTGAGCATCCGCTACCAAAATCGCACTTCCCACCCGCTTGCCCACATTTCTTTCATAGAAGGTAACGAAAATATTCACACCTAAGACAATCAGCAGTAACCACAACTCTGGCGCTGCGATCGTGATCGGCGTCAAACCGTTGACAATCCTCTCGATGGTGCCTTTGAGAATTTCAAAACAAGCGATGCCTAAAAACGCCGCAATCCCCAAAGCACCCACAGCTTCAAACTTCTGATGACCATAGGGATGTTCGCGATCGGGATGAGGAGAGGAGAAGCGATTCGCCACTAAGCCCAAAACATTATTGGCACTATCGGTGACACTGTGCAACGCATCAGCTTGTAAGCTCAATGATCCTGTTAAAATGCCGACAATGGCTTTCAATGCCATCACGAATACATTCAACAGCAGGGTAATCAGCAATACCTTGCGAACTTCAGCACGTTTGTCGGCTGGCATTATAGTTGCCCCTTGATCACAACTTTCCTCTACTCTTAGTTTAGTCGGATAAATGACTGAAACCCTTGCCCTTTAATACTTTTAATTCTCCAAGCTTCCTAAATTTTTGCCGGCTTCTTGCGAGTTTTTCTAGACATTTTGTGCCAAGACGCCTAATTGTTTGGTAGATTTTCGGAGGGACGTAGTTACCATCTTCTATCAGTAAGCACTCACGATTAAGATTTATTGCTCATGATGCCAAATCAACTCACGCTCAATCTGCCTCAAGGGTCTGTATCGTTCAAATTTACGCCGGAAGCTGCCCAAAGTTTAAAAAAAGCACTCGCCCAACTGGTGCAAACCTTAAAAGCTACGGCTCAAGCCCCAGGGAGTACCAGCAAGCCCAGTCCGCAAAAACCGATGGAATATCAATATACAGGGGATGTTTTCTTGGAAATTTTCTGCAATCCCAATATTTACCCCAGTCCCTTTGCGGCTAAAGTTCTGGTCACGCTGCGGGATGAACGCATTCGTGTGAGTACGGAAGCTGAACTGACGCGGCTGATTGAGGATGTCAATCAGTATCTTGAACAAGTTGGCTGATGAGTGACCAAAATCAAGAGATCTCCGGCTCCTCGTCCTTGCCTTTTGGCTGGATAGTGTAAAGTATTGTAAAATAAGCAACGGGTCAAATTTATTGACGCATGAATTCTAACAATATCCAAGACGCTTTACAAACTGGCTTTCGTGTATCCTTGGGGGCGACCACTTCCCTCATCGAAAGTCTCCAAGATGAGCAAAAGCGGGAAGAAAACCTGTCCTAATTGTGGTGGTACCGGTCAGGTACGGCGAGTGCAGCGCTCTATCCTGGGGTCTTTTGTCAGTGTCACCTCCTGTCCCTCCTGTCAGGGTACGGGTGAAACGGTTGCTGTTCCCTGTTCCAAGTGTGGGGGGGAGA
>CAZNNK010000748.1:0-3845 GCA_964574085.1 uncultured Coleofasciculus sp. | reverse complement strand
AGATACCTTCCCTTCCGGTAAAGGTATCTCGTCCGAGTGGGGGGTATCATCCTTATGATTCCAGTTTCAGTGGGTTGAAGACGGCTGTCTTGCGATTAGTGCAACAATTAGAGCAACAAGGGGGTGAATTACCTGTTCAGGATATAGCCGCTTCCTTCCAGGAAACCGTAGCGCGATCGCTCACCAAACGGGCAGTTAATTGCGCGATCGATTATGGGTTAACCACAATTGCCGTTGGGGGAGGCGTTGCAGCAAACAGTGGCTTGAGACAGCACCTACAAACGGCGGCGTCAGCTCACAAGTTGCGCGTTCTTTTCCCACCGATTAAATATTGTACCGATAATGCTGCCATGATTGGTTGTGCGGCGGCGGATCACCTGAATCGGGGACATACCTCTCCCCTCACCATCGGTGTGCAGTCGCGGCTACCGATTACCAAGGTTATGGAACTTTACCCGGACATGAGATCACACCACTAAAATTGAATCAGGGTGGGTTTTGTGGAGACATGATCGGGAACCAGCAAGTTTTAGTGGCTAAACCCGCCCCGACAATTGCCTTGAAAATCTAAAGGACAAATCAATGGGAAAAAAAGCGAAACTCAAACAACTGCGACGCCAGAATAAAGGACAGGAACAATCGCCCACTTCAACACCACAAACCCAGTTTGAGTCAACCCAATTTGTACAACAGCTACAAGTTGAAGGCTACAAGCTTGATCAAGCCCAGCATTCTCCAGATGTACCATTGCCAAAACCATTCAAAAAAGCCAATCCCCAGTTATAGCAACAGGCAGAAGAGTTCTTACTGGTACATAGTCGTTTCAGCCTTTTAACCTTTATTGTCGCAAAATTGTAGGGTGCGTTAGCAAAGCGTAACGCACCGTTATATCAGTAACATATTGCCCTATTTTCAACCGACTTAATTCAGTAGCTATTAATCCCCTGTTCCCTTAAAATAACTATTTAAGGTTTAGAAAGAGGACTCAAAGGGTCAGTTGTGCCGTTTCCAACCAATCAAAGATTCGGTCTAATTGCTCCAATGAAATGAGTCCATATTGCCACAACGTCATCGGTAAGAGATTAGGACTCTCTTCCTGATGGCGTAAAGCTAAGGAAATCGCTGACGATGGAATCGCCAACTCCTCTCGTAAAAAGTGAATAAATTTGTCAAGTGCTGGGGATTTCATAGTTTTGGGTGTGGGGTACTGGCGCTGGTTAGTAGTAAGGTACACTTAACGGGGATCAAAAAACCTCACCCATTAGAGTTATTTTAATGCCGCATGATAGTACCATAGGGTGGGCATTGCCCACCAGCCTTAGGGAGCTTACCATTGCCTTAACTTCCATACAACCGTTGACCTGTTCCCGGTAGAAGCGTCAGCATTCTCGGATTAATACGCTCTCCCACAGTGACTTCAATATCACCATCCCATTCCTCAATCGAGAGAACCTTATTATTTGCTCCTTCATAATCAAAATAGCGACAACGTTCTGCTGTGCGGTGCAACGTTGTTCCTGTGCGCGTCATGTCCGCTACACCCGATTCCACACAGCGATAGATTTCACCGCCAAAGGTTAGCTGCTTGGGGGGGTCTCCACTCATCTCTAACTGCTGCGTTGGTTCCAACAATGCCACCTCTACTCGGTCATCTTCATCCACAGAAAGCCAACAAAGACGCTCTCCATCTTGCAGTAAATACTCATACCAAGCATAGTCGCCAACATTGTAAGTCAGTTTTCCCTCCACCACCCAATCGGTTCCCATGTACTGGACAATATCACCAATTTCCAGAGTAAAAACGGTACGTTCTTCTAGGGGTAAACGTCCACGTTCACCGAACCCTGATAACTGTCCCCGTTGCTGAAGAACGAGCAAAACTACAGCCGTAGCAATAATTGCAATAATTCCAATCCAAACAAATACCATTAGCTAACTTATGACTGACTACTTAGGAATAAGGGGGGAACATCCCAATTTTGCGCGTTAGCTCTTTTTAGAGGGCTTAAACCATTGAAATATCGTTGCTTTGGGGAACGGTGTTTCCAAAATGGGATACTCCCAATAAGGGCAAGTTTTGTTGAACAGTTATCGGTTAGCTAGGGCGGGTTTCGTTGTTCAGTTATTGCACCAATAGCTGACTGTAGTTCCTAAACCCGCCCCGACAATTGACTAATGATTAATAAGCTGTCCAACGGGGGTCAGATTGATACCGCACAATCACAGGATTAGAGAGGCGATTTACCTCCACATTTCCTAATTGGACATCCCCAGGTAACTCAAATAAATGGTGCAAAATCGGCTCAGTCAGATAGCGCGTTGACACCGATAATGTCAGTCTATCCGCTTGAATCGATTGCCGCGATGCCAAAACAAAACCCCAGGGTCCAAAACTGGGAACGTCCACCACATAAGGATGAGTCGATAATCCCACATCCGATAGGGTTGCCACAATACAGCTTAGAACATCTGGGGCAAAAAAAGGACTCGATGCTTGAGTGACAATAACGCCATTCTCTGCCAATCGCGGTAACAAACGCTGGTAAAACCCTTCCGCATACAACTTGGCAAGCACTTCTCGGTCAGGATCAGGAAAATCGGCGATAATTACATCAAAGGTTTCATTTAAGGTGGGTGCTGTAACAAAAGCATCGGCGTTAATCACCTGAACACGCGAATCCGTTAACGCTCCTTCATTTAACCGCACCAACTGGGGATGAGACTGAGCTAACTTGACCACTTGAGCGTCTAACTCAATCAGCACCACTTGTTCCACCTCTTGCCACTTCAGCACTTCCCGCAGCGCCATCCCATCCCCTGCACCCATAACTAGCACACGACGCCTATTCTGACTGGCACTCATCGCCGGATGTACTAAGGCTTCATGGTAGCGGTATTCATCCAAGGTAGAGAGTTGTAAATCCCCATCCAAGAACAATCGCAAATCTTGTCCCCGGCGCGTCAAGACAATCCGTTGATAGGGGGATTGAATCCGGGTAATCACAGGGGCTTGATACAACGTATTTTCCAGCCGATTACTGATGGGAATCGCGGCGGGTGCGGATAATGTCAGGATAACGCCTAAACCTAAACCCAGATATCCCCAACGGCGCAGCCGGGGAAACTGCTGTCCAATCGCAAACACCATAAAGGCGGGTAATGCGCCCAGCACAAAAGCGGCGGGAAATAAGCCAATTAACGGTAATAGCAATACAGGAAACAGCAGTGAACCCAACAACGCCCCGACATAATCCAGCGCCAAAACCCCTGCTAGCGCTTCCCGCACTCCCTCCTCCAATTCCAGCACTCGCGTCAGTAGGGGAACTTCTAAACCTGCCAAAATGCCCAGTAATATAGTTACTAGGAATAATCCCAACCAGAGGAAACCATTAACCACAAATAGGGCAAATAGTCCTAAGGGTAATAATGCCGTCAGGGGAGCCATTAGCAGTTCAACCTGAACAAATGCCACCAGGAGTTGGCGTTGTTGGAGCCAAGGAGGGGACTTGGGCGCGATAAACTGACTTAAATAAGAGCCAATCCCCATGGCGGCTAAAAAGCCTCCCACGGCTACTCCAAAAGACAGCGCTTGATTCCCCACCAAATAGCTAGCCAAGGTTCCCAGCAACAGTTCAACCGCCAGTCCACAGCTAGAGGAAACCGCCGCCGCCGCCAAGAGTAGCCGGCGTTGATGGCGATTTAACGATGAAACCGGGGGTTGAGTAACGGGTTCAATATTGGAGTTTTCTGTGGAGACTCCCTGATGTGCCATGAATTTTTAGTCGGTTATGGTTGTCAATGTGTGTCAAGGAATCGGGAACAGGGGGAGATGGGGGAGATGAGGG
>CAZNNK010000747.1:0-3858 GCA_964574085.1 uncultured Coleofasciculus sp. | reverse complement strand
CTGTTTCAGAAGTTGTGCAGCAGCTATTCCGGAGCGTCCCAGACCAATGATGTGAGCGTTGGACATAACCTGATGATGGTTCGTTCATTTAATTCTAATTACCCTGTAGAGACACTGCATATAACGTCTCTACAGTCAAGGGACACTATCTAGTCTCTAAATGACTGACAGACCAACTCCGATAATTCTACCAGAAGATAGCTGTCTGATTCTGCCTGAAGTGCGAGATTGAAAGAGACATCCGCTGTCATGAATCGGGATTTAAAGGCTATCGTGACCAAGTTTCCTGACTTTTTTGATCATATCCGGTTGTAAGTTCAAGCCTATCGCTGATTACCATTTTAGTTCTATCGAATTCTTATGCCCCTTGACAATAACAACTCTAACAACACCAACAAATCCCCTAAAGAAAAACAGTCTTGGGTAAAACAGTATGGTACGAGCTTATTTATCCTTGCCGCTACTGTCTTACTCATCAATTTTGGTCTGCTCCCCAATCTCGGTAGTAACCGCCGACAGGTTCCTTATAGTCAATTCCTAGAACAAGTCCAAGCTGATAAAGTTGAGCAAGCGACAATTGGTCGAGAGCAAATTCACTATCAACTTAAAGAAAGTGCCACCACTGAATCGGAAGAACCTCGTAGTTTCGAGACCATAGCCGTTCCTCAGGATCAGAACTTAGTCGAAATTCTGCGACAGCATGATGTCGAGTTTACTGGCTCACTGACTGAAAGCGATGGCGGAGGTGGCTTCCTAGGTTGGCTATTTATGCTGCTTCTATTCTTCGGCTTTTGGATATGGCTCTTGCGCCGTGCGGCAGCAGGAGGAGGGACTGGAGGACCTGCGGCGCTCAATGTTGGCAAAAGTAAAGCCCGTATTTATTCCGAAGGTCGCACAGGTGTCAAATTTGATGATGTCGCTGGCGTAGATGAAGCGAAAGCTGAACTACAAGAAGTTATCGACTTTCTCAAAAATTCCCAAAAATATACTCGATTAGGTGCTAAGTTTCCTAAAGGAATTTTACTCATTGGTCCGCCAGGGACAGGCAAAACCTTATTAGCTAGAGCCGTTGCTGGCGAAGCCAATGTTCCCTTCTTCAGTCTATCGGGTTCCGAGTTTATTGAATTATTTGTTGGGGTTGGTGCGTCTCGTGTACGCGATTTGTTTAAGCAGGCAAAAGAAAATGCCCCTTGTATTGTCTTTATTGACGAATTAGATGCCTTAGGGAAATCCCGTGGGGGTGGCAATTCCATGATTGGTGGCACCAATGATGAACGGGAACAAACCCTGAACCAACTCTTAAATGAGATGGATGGGTTTGAGCCGAATATCGGTATTATTCTAATTGCCGCAACCAACCGTCCCGAAGTTCTCGACCCAGCACTTCAGCGTCCGGGTCGCTTTGACCGCCAGGTTGTCGTAGACCGCCCTGATAAGATTGGACGCAAGGCAATTTTAGAGGTGCATATTCCCAATGTAAAACTCGCCGATGATGTGGACTTAGAGAAGCTGGCGATTCGGACTCCCGGTTTTGCTGGGGCAGATTTAGCCAACCTCGTTAATGAAGCCGCGCTACTGGCAGCACGTCAAGACCAAGATACCGTGACTATGGCAGAGTTTAATGAGGCGATTGAGCGAGTCATCGCTGGACTGAAGAAAAAATCCCGTGTGCTGACGGATACCGAGAAAAAGACAGTTGCGTATCATGAAACGGGCCATGCTTTAGTCGGTTCCCTGATACCGGGCGCAGGTACTGTCGAGAAAATATCAATTGTACCCCGTGGCGTCGGTGCTTTAGGCTACACCTTGCAACTTCCAGAAGAAGACCGCTTTTTAGTCGGTGAAGATGAAATTCGCGGTCGCATTGCGATTATGCTGGCGGGACGTTCAGCCGAAGAGTTAGTGTTTGGCAAAGTATCAACAGGTGCCAGTGATGACATCCAGAAGGCGACAGATATGGCAGAACGATTTGTCACTATCTATGGCATGAGTGATAAACTGGGACCCATTGCCTTTGACAAGCCCCAATCTCAGTTTCTGGCTGGAATGGGCAGTCCGCGCCGTTCAGTCAGTCCCCAAGTCGCCGAAGCGATTGACCAAGAAGTGAAAGCGATGGTGGATGGCGCCCATCAAATGGCGCTCCAGATTCTTGACGATAATCGAGAGATTTTGGCACAAACCGCCCAAGTGTTGCTCCAAGAAGAAGTCTTAGAAGCCCAAGCCCTTCTGGAAAAGTTAGAGCAGATGCAGCCACCCAAGGGACTTGATGAGTGGTTGCGAACTGGGAAACTGCCTGAAAATCAGGATTTATATCATGTCCGGTCAAACACCCCTAATAAAAACGCCTGAAACCCCTGTTATTGCAGCATTGCAATTATGGGCAATCGTTAGGACATGATATTATTGCCGTCGATGAATTAGGAAACCTACTAAACTGTCATGCATTTAAATTGGGAATGGGTAGCGAGCAAGATGCTCGCACTACAAGGATGAGAGCCATTATTGACATTAAGGCTTAAATGCCAAACAGCCCACGTCTCTGCTAAGTTAGTAGAGGCGTTTTTGTGAAACCTCTATATAATGTCAAAAGTCATCGAATAATTTTCGTTGACATCAAAGAAGGTTTTGCATCATGATTCTTAAAATGAATGTCACTGACTTAAGCTGGGTTCGTAGTAGGCACTTTAGTGCCATAAGCGCTAAAGCGCTCACTACAAACATTTCTTTTAAACTCCTAGCAGCCGCAATGAGTTTAAACCTACTGAGTTGGGCGCTACCTCCGAAAGCTCAACCCCTATCGGAGCAACAACTGCCCTCCACTATTGATCAACTCACTAATCCGGCACAACTACGACAATTTCAACAACGCCTTCAGCGAGAACAGCCCCTTTTGTATTTATTTTTACAATTAGAATCGGCTCAAACTGAAAACCTGCAACAGAAAGCTGAACAAGAAATTCGACAAATCTTGCAACAGCCGCCATCGCTACAACAGCAGTTATTCCAGCGACAAATACGAGAACCGTTGGAGCTGGAGGACTTGTAACGGCTGTATTTAGTCGCGAAATAAATTGAATTAGGTTCCTTGGAAACAATTATTCTATTTGTCTAGGGAACTAATTTTACTATTTACATCGATAATTTATCTCTTTTTATTGAGAGAAAATACCTCAGTTGTCTAATTCTGAGAAAACGATTTTTTTTGTAGCCTAAAAAAACAAAAGCAAATAGTATTGTTTCACCAATCAAACAAAACCAAAACAAATGTTAAGTATTGTTAATTTGCTTGCCTAATTCGCTAATAAGGCTCTATTAATGGAACAAGGTAGAGAACATCGTGATGACAATCTATTCAAATCAAATAGACAGCACGATGTTAAGTTGAAACCCTGCTGTCAGAAAAAATACAGCAAATTCAACGATTACTGGATCAGGGGTTTGCTAACCATTTCGCAGAAAAATAATAGGCTTCAAGTAGCACTTTAGTCAAATAGTCTTGGAGAACAAACAATGTCACAAGTGTTCACGGTTCAAAACCGGAAAGACAGCGGACAAGGTTCCTTAAGAGATGCGATCGCGCAAGCCCAGTCAGGAGATACGATTAAATTTGCCTCTGGTCTGAAAAATAAGACCATTAAGCTGACCAGTGGTCAACTCGAAATTGATAAAGACCTAACAATTGATGGGTCTAAGGCATCAGGTCTAACCATCAGTGGAAATAACGCTCACCGCATCTTTGATATCAAGCGAGACGCTGGTTACAATTCCACCGAGTTTACCCTGCGAAATTTGATTCTGGTTAATGGAAAAACAAATAAGAAGGGTGAAGATGGCGCAGGAGCAGCAATTCGTACAGAC
>CAZNNK010000746.1:0-3860 GCA_964574085.1 uncultured Coleofasciculus sp. | reverse complement strand
GGGCGCACCGACGTGCGCCCAATTTAACCATCAATCTATTGCACAATTTTAGCTGGGTCAGTCCATTTATGGTGGTGCAATTAGGGTGAAGCCTTCGCTACTACCAAGAATGACGCGATCGCGAATTGGTAATCCTGCTAACGTTGACTCATCTACTAATAAGTAAGCCAACGTTGACGCTAACTGTTGCAACTGAGTTGTATCCGCCGGAATCACTTGGCGATCGCTATAAAAATCTAAACTGGGACGCCGATAACCATAAGATGTATAAACCACCGTGTCTGGGGGCGTGTGTTCCTGAATCAACTGGGCGACTGGTTTGACCGCAAAGGCTTCATTTAATTCCCAAACCCAGGATGTAGACATCATTAACAATAACAATGCCAGGTAAGTTCCACCCAATAAAATCGGGATAAATTGGCGATTATGCTGGTAAACCTGCCAAGCTGCCAAACCCATTGTTAACGCCACAACCACGCCCATAATAATTAATACAGGCTGCGGATCTGCCAGGATAAAGTAAACACATCCCCCCACCCCTGCAACTGCCATTAACCCTAAAAGCCAAACTAAAACTTGGGGATAATACTTGCTTTTTTGCCACAACCGTGCTAAATACATACCAACAGCTAAGGCAAAAAAGGGATAGAACGGCATAATGTACCAAGGCAACTTGGTTCCCATCAGGGAAATCGCCCCCAGATAGCCAACAGTACCAATTAGTACCAGCTTGCCCCAACTCCTTTGGCGATGATGCCAAGCTAGCGCCAATCCGCCAAACCCAAACAGGAACCAGGGAAAACTGTATTTAAGTAATTCCAGCAAATAATACCAAGGCGCCCCCTGATTTCCCTCCACAGACTCCGAGATGCGGTTCAACCCCTGTGCCTGAAAATGCACCTGCCAAAAGGTTTCACCATAATACTGCCACTGAACACCATACCACGCGATCGCAGGTGTAATTCCCAAGAGAATCCCTAGCCACAAATAGGGACTCTTTAACTGCGCCCATTGTTTATCGAGTAAGAGAAACCCAAATGCGATCGCACCCAACAGGATCACCAAAATCCCTTTGGTTAACGTAATCAATCCTAGGCTAATCCCAATCCCAACCGCCCAACGCTTATCCTGACGTGCTTTCAGCAGACACACTAGCAATAGCAGAAAAAACGACACCACTGTACCATCCAGCATCGCCAGACGCCCATGACGCACCACAGGTAACAACGTCAAGTAAACGCTAGCCGCCAATACAGCCGGGAGACGTTGGGCAAAAACCTCTCGTCCCAACAAATAGAGTAACGGAACGCTACAAGCAGACAAAAATGCTCCCGGTAGGCGGGTGGTGAATTCTCCTATCCCCCAAAATTTATACGACAAAGCAATTAACCAATCCATTAACGGGGGTTTGAGTAGATAAGGTTCCCCCTGAAGCGTCGGATGCAGCCAATTCCCGGTACGATAAATCTCTCTAGCAATTAGGGCGCGAGTACTTTCATCCCAGTCTCGTAGCGGTACATTCCCTAGAGAAATAGTCCCCAGGAGAAGGGCGGCTAAGGGAAAACCAATTAGCCAATGGTACTCAGTTAGATTCAATCGCCGTTTTGCCAAGTCTCTATCTCCTGAAAGGGAGAACCCGCGCCGCCGTTAAAACCGGGATAAACCCTTTGTCATCCAAGTTACTTGACAAATCGTAACATTAGCGACTATCTTGTTTACCAGTAGCTTATAGTCTTGGCAGAGGCGGTGAGTTGTCTCGATTGCCGACTTAACCCCTACCGCGATCTGGCGTCCTGAACTTAGGCTCTAGTAATTATTAAACGTTTTTCGGGCGTCCAACAGTTCTAGATAAGATATCGGCACGACTATGGGCCACAGGATGGTAGCAATGATCAAAATCACCCAAGACGAAAATTTTTCATTGGGGGACAGGCTGTCATCGTGTTGCATGAAATCTATCCATCGGCTGAATAAGATCGGCAGCATGACTAGGTAGAATACGACAAACCCAGTAAACACAGTTTCCCACATACAAAACCTCACTAGCTTGATAATCAATTTGGTGATGAGTGACTCCTTAACCAAGGTAAGAGAATCCTCAACAATCTGGCTTGGCTTAGGTTTCTTGCT
Organism: uncultured Coleofasciculus sp.; assembly: GCA_964574085.1. Lineage (GTDB taxonomy): Bacteria > Cyanobacteriota > Cyanobacteriia > Cyanobacteriales > Coleofasciculaceae > Coleofasciculus. The sequence goes on along the minus strand of CAZNNK010000746.1, from coordinate 1,730 downwards.
GGGAAATAATGCTCTCCCAACCTAAGCTGTATCCTCTTTCCCACCACTATAGCTAGAATGCCCTTTTCTCAAGCACTTTCGCAGCAAGAGAATGCTAATCCACTCTTTACGTTAACGTTTAGGAGTTGGTCAAATTGGTTCGCCCAATTGACTTTAACAGATAAAGTTAATCGGTATCAGAAGTACTAATACTTACTTACTAAATTAGCAGTAGTCTGTTGACCATCACAGGATCACATCCCAAACATCTATCGCCAGATTTTAATCTATTCTATACCATTCTAGTATCGATAAAAAGATGGGGATGGAGATAGCCTGATGATTCAGGTCGTGTTATCCGCCCTAGGCAAAACCTGGGTAAGGAATCAGCTTCACCCTTTAACGCCTTGTAGCTGATTTGTGATCTGAGTAATCGAACTCAATCCTTGTTGTTCCAACTTTCTTAACAATCCCTGCATGATTCGCCGCGCCATCCAGGGTCCTTCATAGACTAATCCCGTGTACGCTTGAATCAAGCTGGCTCCGGCGGTGAGCTTTTCCCAGGCATCCTCGGCGGTAAAAATTCCCCCCACGCCGATAATCGGTAAGTTCCCCTGGGTTTGTTGGTGAATAAATCGAATCACCTCGGTTGAACGTTCCCGCAACGGCGCACCACTAATTCCGCCAGCTTCTTCAGTCACGGGTTTGCCTGTGGCGGCGATAACTTGGGTTTTCAGGATATCCCGGCGAATTGTTGTATTTGTGGCAACAATCCCAGCAAGCTGATAGGTTTGAGCTAGCATCACAACATCCGCGATCGCCTCCCACTCCAAATCCGGTGCAATCTTGACTAAAAGCGGCTTTTGCCCTTGATTATCCTGTTGCAACGTCTCCAAAATGATTCGCAGTTGTTCAGCATCTTGTAGCGATCGCAATCCGGGTGTATTGGGGGAACTGACGTTAACTACAAAATAATCACCCCAAGGCTTCAGCAAGCGGAAACTGGTTAAATAGTCAGTAGCGGCGTCTTCTAAGGGTGTTACCTTAGACTTACCCAGATTGATCCCCAAAGGGATCGGCTCAAACGGCTGATGTGCGATCGCTCCTAATCGGTCTGCCAACGCTTGCGCCCCTCGATTATTAAACCCCATACGGTTGAGAACAGCTCTATCTTGGAGTAAACGAAACAAGCGGGGTTGGGGGTTTCCGGGTTGGGCGTGACAGGTAACGGTTCCCAGTTCAGCAAAGCCAAACCCAAAGATACGCCAAATTCGAGCCGCTACCCCATCTTTATCAAATCCGGCGGCTAAACCAAGAGGATTGGGGAATTTCAGTCCCCACAGGGTTTGTTCTAAGCGAACATCGCTCAGGCAAAAGGCTTGGTGCAATTGAGAGGAAAGCCAAGGAGTTGAGGAGGATTGGTATGTACGGTCTAGCCAACCTAATACGTGCATTGTCTGTTCGTGCGCCCACTCCGGATCTGCCTTCACCAGCGAAAATAGAATTGGGCGAATGGCAGATTGGTAAATATCAGTCATTGGTTATTTGTCCTTTGTCATTTGTCATTCGTCATTCGTTATTGGTCATTTGTCCTTTGTCAGGGAAAAGGGAACACCTCGGCTTACCTCGGTAACACGCTCGGTGTGTAACAGGGAACAGGGAAAAGTGTAAGGTAGAGTTTTGAGTTAACTCACGACTTCCCCATCTTCCCCATCTTCCCCATCTTCCCCATCTCCCCCATCTCCCCCATC
>CAZNNK010000745.1:0-3866 GCA_964574085.1 uncultured Coleofasciculus sp. | reverse complement strand
TCCCCAGCCTTTCCAGGGATGCATCACACGCTTGATGGACATATTCAGGACGCCCATTGACGCCCCGAACCTGACTATCTTGACCCCGCACAATCCCAAACTTCGTGGCTAGGATAACTTGGTCGCGATGGTTGGCAATTGCTTTACCCACCAACCGCTCATTATCGCCACAACCATACATATCTGCTGTATCCAGAAAGGTTACTCCCAGTTCCAACGCCCGGTGAATGGTAGCAATGGATTCGGCTTCATCCCTACCACTGTAGAACTCAGACATTCCCATACATCCCAGCCCTATGGCTGAGACCGTCAGTCCATTTTTGCCGAGTTGTCGTGTCTTCATCATTATCCTTCTGTTGTTAATCGTGTTTGTCAATTCGGGTAATCGATTTGAAAACACAGGAATGTCAAAAATTGCGTCTTATTGACGGGACTGGCCGGATTCGAACCGGCGACCTAGCGCTTCAGATTGGTGTGAGTTTCCTCACTCTCTGGACTATCCCTTCACCTTGGGCGTATCGCCTTTAGGTGGTAGCCGTTCTGTTTAAGGACGTTTGTACTTTATAGAGCATACTGTCGTGGATGTAAGGGCGAATGAACGCTAAAAAGCGTTTTCCTTCCTTCGTTCCCATTCGCAGACGATAAAGTCCTTTGGCTTTACTTAACCCCCACTTAAATCCCCAAACCTCGGCAAAATAAGCAACAATAATCTCATTTTGTTCTTTAGAGAGATAAGTATTCAGCTTAAGCGTTAAAGCGTGAACCTTTCCGTCTTTTTTTGGGAAGGACTTAGACCCATCATCCATAAACCAAATTGCTATTCCCTGGGGGGTTAAGAAATTCAGGAACGTTCGCGTGATTGTTTTGGTTCCAGCTTGATAAAGCCTCTTAACTAAAACCCGTGTCAGGGGAATCAACTTTGGTTCTAGGCGAATTTGGTCATAGCCCTTTGTTGTACTCCAGCGTCGGAGACTGACTGGTTTTCCGGTTATTTGTTCGAGAAGCTCTTTCTTAAATAAGAGATACTCCTCATGCTTGGATGAATTCTGGATAAAGAAATTGTTTTGATTTCTTTTTCCATCACCTAATAACAGTCCAGCCAGAATACCGCGTTGCTCTACTTTCGATGAGACATTATAGTCCATCTTTTATTGGTGTCCTTAAACCAGTCTCTGCACCTTCCGATTCGTTTTTAGAGTGGAGTTTTGCCAGATTGACTTAAACTCAAACAAATCGGCTTGGCTCAAGATTACCGTATCTGGGATCAGATTTAGGCTTCCTTGAATTTGACTACATTCACTCGTCAGGTTTCCCTGGCGGTGCCCGATTTTTCAGGAGGCGCTTGCTCTATCCATCTGAGCCACAGCCCCATTTCAACTCAACTATTATACCCAATCCGTTCTCTCTAGTCATTTGGTCGGGGCGGGTTTTGCAGCTAAGCTAGGGATAACAATCAATATTAGTCCCTAAACCCGCCCCTACACACAGACGTGCCATGGCACATCTCCCCCAGCTCCCAGACGTGCCATGGCACGTCTCTACATGCTCCCCAGCTACTAGGAAATCCAGGGCAATTTCGCCTCACCTATCCACGCCTCATCCCAAGGTTCGCCTCCCACTTCTAAGCCGCACAGTGAGCTATGGGCGTTGAGAATCGTTTTCGGGGTTCCTCCTTGTCGCGATCGCAATTCCAGCGTAATCTCACCCTGCATGGTATCGCGGCAAATAAAGATTAAACCCTGTTCCGTTGGGGCGCGGAGGGGAGTACCTGGTCGATTTGTTGTACTGGTTAACTCAACCTCATAGTCAGCATTACGGGCTTGCATTTGCCAACTTCCCCAGGGCTGAATCTGCCAGCACACCTGGGAATTCCAGGGGACAAATTCATAAAATTTACCCTGATAGTGGATACCAATTAATGCGGCGGATTCCATCCACCACAGCACGCCGCGCCTACCGCCCCCCGCCGTGAGTGCTAAGTCGGGTTCATGATCAAAACTGTTGCAATTGAGCCAAAACCACTTTTGCGGAAACGAACGCCCCCAGTTCTTTTCACCGTAAGCGGGAGCATTGGTAAACTCGTAGCGTTGACCCTTCCACTCAATCCAACCCGTCGCCCAGCCGTGAGCCATTAAAATCTGCCAACCGGGTTCAAATATCTGAAAGGACGATAACCAGCCGGCTGTGGATTGCTGAGGCTCATCGCGACTCGCCCAACCATAGATGGGTTCAATTTGATAGCGCCAATGACAGTAATCTCCAGTAGCGGGATCGCTAATTTTTCCTTGATTCCAGGTGGCGGTGGCTTGATACCCTTGCTGGATGTGATTATCAAAGGTTAGGGGATCTAGATATTTGGCGGGAATGGCTAAGTCTGTTTTACCCCAATGTCCTAGGGCTAATGATGAGGGAGATGCCCAAAATTGCTCAACATCTGGAAAAGTACGGCAGAGGTAGCCATCCTCAGGACCTAAAACTTGAGCTGAGCCACCACTGTGGGGTTGACCGCCAATGGGATCTTCAATGGAATACATGAAGCCAAAGGTCTGACCCCAATCGGGTAAGGTGACTCGATAGTACCACCCTTCAAAGAAGCGAGAACTACTTCCATCCCAGTGATAGCCGCTATGGGGGGTTTGCAGGAGATTGGCATTCATTCGTTGAGGTAAGGTGAAAGGGGGCAGAGGGAGATGAGGGAGATAGGGAAGATGAGGGAGATGAGGGAGATGAGGGAGATGAGGGAGATAGGGGAGAATTTACAAATGACGAGTGACGAAAAGCGATAAAAGCTTTACCAAAACTTTATAGAGAATTAGTATCATTCATAAATATTAAGCCATAATGATCTAAAGCACTGGAAGAAGAATAATTATGTCACGTTTTGTTATCAATTTTTAAGATGAGTTAAATGTGCGTGCGGATCGGGGTAGCTGAGCTAAGGTGGCGAATCAAACACCGACTACGAATGGATGGAGCGATCGCGGCGACAAGGTCTTAGACTTAGCCCCAGCCAACTGCTTAGATAAGGTTATATAAAGATGGTTCAAAACCCTGCGAGTTCTACAGTTTCCCTAGCTGAATTTTCGACACTGACAGAATTGCTGCGCTGGAGGGCGTTACAGCAGTCAGATAAATTAGCCTATAAGTTTCTCGTTGATGGCAAGCCAGAAGGACCCGAACTCACTTATGCCGAACTTGACCGTTTAGCCCGGGCGATTGGCGCTTGGCTACAACAGCATAGTGCCAGAGGAGAGCGAGCGCTACTCCTGTATCCCCAAGGATTAGAGGTAATTGCCGCCTTTTGTGGCTGTTTGTATGGAGGAATTATCGCGATTCCGGTGCCGCCTCCGGATGGGGGACGAATGAAGCGCACGTTACCCAGACTGCGCTCAATTGTTCAGGATGCTCAAGCCTCGATTTGTTTAACCACAGGTCGAATTCTGTCTCTACTGGAGAATGGACGGGAGGATTTTCCCGAATTCGACCAAATGCAATGGCTGGATACGGAACAAGTGGATCTCAATCTGGCTGAAGCATGGCAAGATCCACAAGCAAGTCGGGATGATCTGGCGTATCTTCAGTACACATCAGGGTCAACCTCCACACCCAAGGGCGTGATGCTATCTCACCATAACCTGATGTTTCATTCCGGCTATCTGAATGAAGCCTGCGGTTACGATTCAGATAGCGCCACCGTGACTTGGATGCCTTATTTCCATGATTACGGGTTAGTCCAAGGTATGGTGCAACCCCTCTATAACGGTACGCCCTGTTATGTGATGTCGCCCTTCTCCTTTATTAAGCAACCGATGCGCTGGTTAGGGGCAATTACCCATTATCGGGCAACCCATAGCCAAGCACCTAAC
>CAZNNK010000744.1:0-3866 GCA_964574085.1 uncultured Coleofasciculus sp. | reverse complement strand
CACCGTAGCTGAAAATTAGGATGGGCAAGGGTTGTGGCTTAAGTTGACACGGATGGTTTAGGGACTAACACTAATTAAGAGCTGATAACTGAACAACAAAACCCGCCCTTATTCAACCCAATAATTGACCAACAAAATCCGCCTTGAGATGCTGAGCGAAGCGAAGCATGACCGATTCTACCAGAAAGCAATACCTTGATAAAAACCCCTCCCTAACCCTCCCCTTGTCAAGGGGAGGGAATTCCAATTCATCATTCAATCGCATCGCCAAATCTTAATCGTTTTATCCGCACTTCCGCTGACAAGAATTTGCCCATCTAAACTAATCGCCACGGCATGTACAGCCGCCGCATGTCCTTTGAGGGTGCGAAGTTTCCGTCCTTTTCTCACCTGCCACAATTTAATCGTTTTGTCAGCGCTACCACTAGCAAGAATCTGTCCATCTGGACTAAATGCCACCGCATTAACCCGATCATGATGCCCTTTTAACGTTCGCAGTATCCGTCCACTACTAAGTTGCCAGAGTTTAATCGTTCCATCGGCACTTCCACTGGCAAAAATCTGCCCATCGGAACTAAAGGCTATCCCATTTACACTATCAGTATGACCTGTAAGTGTATGCAATTCCCGCGCCTTTCCCACCTGCCATAACTTAATTGTTTTATCGCTACTTCCACTGGCGAGAATCTTGCCATCTGGACTAATTGCCACCCCATTCACTCCAGCAGTATGACCCTTAAACGTGCGTAGTTCTCGCCCTTTAGCCAGAGACCAAAGTTTAATCGTTTTATCATCGCTACCACTGGCAAGTAGCTTACCATCGGGACTAATTGTCACTGACTTAACCCCAGCAAATAAACCTGAATGTCCGGTTAAGGTTCGCCGTTCCTTCCCGCTACTAAGTTGCCAAAGTTTAATGGTTTTATCATTCCCCCCACTCACCAACAGTTTCCCATCGGGACTAATTGCAATGGATTGAACATAGCCAAACCTCCCTGCATGTCCTTTGAGGGTTTGCTTTTCCTTTCCCGTTTGCACATCCCATAGCTTAATAGTGCCATCTGTACTACCACTAACAATCGTTTCTCGATCTGGACTAATTGCAACGGCGTAGACAAAATAAGTATGACCTTTAAGAGTATGGACACAGCGCCAGTTCTGCTGGAGTGGCTGCAAGACTACATGTTGTAGCTTACTAATGCAGAAAAGGACATCTTGATAGTCTCGCAAATCTTGGTATTGCCAATACAAACTAGCCGCTTGATTAAAATCCGCGATCGCCTGTCGGTGTTCGCCCAGTTGAGAATACGCCAGTCCGCGATATTTATAGGCTTTAACTAAATCCACATCCAGCCAAATCGCTTTACTAAAATAGTCGATTGCTTGCTGATATTGACAATCCTTTGCCAGTTCCATTCCCCACTGGTAATAGGTTGTCGCATCCACATCCTGGTCAACCTCTGGCTGAGGTAACACCGGAGTGTATGACTTCAGATTTTGGTAAGCCTCATTTATTTTTTTAAGTTTCTCTTGTCCTTTAGCTTGTCGTTGCGGATCATCAGGAAAACGATCCGGATGCCAACGTCTGGCTAATTCCCGATAGGCTTGTTTAATTTCCTCTAAAGACGCACCCGGTTGCAGTCCCAAAATTACATAATACTGATTAAGCTGATCCATAACACTGATGAATTATGAATTTTAATTCCCTGTTCCCTGTGACACCTATTGCCCATATCGCCAAATCTTAATTGTGCCATCGCCACTCCCACTAATAATCATCTCTCCATCTTGACTTAACGCCAAAGAATTCACATCCCTAGTATGTCCCGCTAACGTCGCCGCCACCTTACCACCATGCAAATCCCACACCTTAATTGTGGCATCAGCGCTACCACTAACCAGCATTCGTCCATTATGACTGAATCTTACCGTTCGCACCCAATCCGCATGTCCTCTGAGAGTAGCCAGGAGTTTACCGTTCCCTAAATGCCATAATTTAATCGTCGTATCGCTGCTACCACTGGCGAGTATTTTCCCCTGGGGGTCAATCGCCACAGAATTGACATCCCGTTCATGACCTGTAAATGTATTAACTAATTCACCACTATCCAGACGCCATAACTGCACCGTATTATCACTACTCCCACTAACCAAAAATTGCCCATCGGGGCTAAAAGTAACTGAATTAATCCCGCGTAAATGGTGGAAGGTGTGGAGTAAATGACCTGTATCAATTTGCCAGACTTTAATGATTTGGCGATCGCAACCACTAGCCAGGAATTGTCCATCAGAACTTATTGCCAAACAAATCGACACTCTGGCATCGAAATAATCCGCGATCGTGCAGCTTACAAAACCCGATTGCCACTGCCATAATTCGATCGTGTCATCCACACTACCACTCGCCAAAATTTGACCATCAGGACTAAACGCCACCGACAACACAGGTTTTATATGTTTGATCAGTGTATGCAACAGTTCCCCTGTCTGAAGATTCCACAATTTAACCGTTTTATCAAAACTTCCACTCGCCAAACATTGTTCATCAGGACTAATTGCCACTGAACAAACCGAACTTGAATGACCGATGAGCGTATGAATGCATTTCCACGTCTTTCTCTGAGGAATGAATTGATTAATGGCAGGTATGGTTAAGGTTTTTATCTGGGAAAAATAGTGGAAACGTGTCGTCGTTGAATCCGGATTCAACTCCTGTAAAACATCTTGCGCTTGTTGATAGCGCCTCCGGATGGCACGTTGCAACAATTTATCCAGAATTTGCTCTAATTCCGGACTCAGGGACGTAGTTAAATAATCTCGCCACACCCAATCCCCCTCATTCACACAATAAAGTTCTAGGGGATGGCGTCGAGTCAACAGATGAATACAAATTACACCCAGGCTATACAAATCACTCGCAAAAAACGCTTTACCTAATGCCTGTTCCGGTGCCGCATAGCCAGCGGAACCAATAATCGTTCCTTTGCGAGTCAGGGCGGTAATCGTGGCAAATTTAGCTGCACCAAAATCCACAAGTACCAGTTGTCCTTTTCTTGCTCCCCGGAAATTTGAGCAAGAACGACAAATCACATTAGCTGGCTTAATATCTCGATGAATAACATTATGACTATGAATAAATTCTAGCAATGGTAGCAAACTATTGAGTAAGTCTCGAATTTGCTGTTCAGTGAAAGCACCTTGAACCCTTACCATTTGAGCTAAATCGTACCCAGGAATATATTCTTGTACCAAATACTGGCGATTATCCTGATCAAAATGAGCAAACAGTTCGGGAATTTGGGGATGGTAGCCTAAATCATCAAGACGCACCGCTTCTTGCTCAAAAAGTTCCGCCGCTTTCTGGACAGTATCGGTGCCTTGGGCTTGAGGATAAAATTGTTTGATCACACAATGGGGTTTAGACGGTTTATCCTCATCCACAGCTAAAAATGTTCTGCCAAATCCCCCCTGTCCAATCAATTGAATCCCCCGGTAACGCTCTCTCAATAGCAAATTTGACCCACAACTTTGGCAAAATCGATTACCATCGGGGTTCTGAGGCTGTAGGCATTTAGGGTTGAGGCAGTAGCTCATAATTATTTGTCAGGGAACAGGGGACAGGGGACAGGGAACAGGCAAATTTTTTTGAAAGCAAAGTCTGTTTTTGAATTGATAAAATTCATATATTACTCCTACTTTATTTATGAAAATAAAGATTAGTATGGAGAACGGCGAAGAAAAGAGTTCACCCATTATTGAGATTGGCTATAGATAAGAGGGGACTATAAAATATTGTATTATGTTCTCAAGTTATTGACAGATAGAATCGCGATCGCGACACCAAGCTGACGGGAGTGGAGTTCAGG
>CAZNNK010000743.1:0-3869 GCA_964574085.1 uncultured Coleofasciculus sp. | reverse complement strand
GTTCTGAACATCTAAAGCATTGTTAAATATAGCTTCTCCACCCGTTGGCACAGAAAACTTATCAAAGCTATGGAAGAGATTATCCCCGAGTCGCGTGCCTTCAGTAATGGTGAATGTAAGATTATCAGTGGTATTAACCTTGGTGGGAGTTGGCAAGCTCCCATCTGAAGAAATTTGTGCTTGAGCTGAGCGAACTGGAATGAAAAAGCAACAGGAAATAATCGGCAGTAGCCAGAATAGAGAGTGGCGTCCTTTCATACGAATACCTCAAGGTTCCCTAACAAGAGTCTAACAACTTCTCTTCTATGACGCTTAGAAGCTCATGGAAACTCTTGGTAGACATCTTCCCTAGGATTATCGTTCCAGTGGATTTTGTCTGTTTCTCGGTAATTCTTTCAATAGCAAATAGAATTTACCAAACCAAAGGCTACTTCATATAACTGCCTGTCGTCAGAGCCAATTTCCGTTGAGACGCTTCATCTTAGTTAGAAACACATGGGCCACCCCATAAACCTCCTACAGTAATCTGGCTGAGTCGTATCCTCTATCTGCTGTTGAGGACTCACAGGCTGGTCTTGCCTTATTCTATTCTCCATGGTGGCATTGGCGGAAACAGGAGCTGCGCCAACTTGAGTAGAAAATGTTAAGCTGAGAGCGATCGCGGTAGATGCAACGAGTTTCATTTTTCTTTTCTCCGAGTAGATGTACGAACCTGTGAGCTTGGTGTGATTCACCTAGCCCTAAAATTTGATTTTGAGAGATAAATTGCTCTTATCAGAGACTTTTTATTCAGTTGTTGGAGTTACCCTGTCAGCGGCGCACCCGATTAGTGGAAATTTGAGAGAAATCTTTTTCTGCCACTGCTCTATAATTAAACTATAGCAAGAGAAAATACCGAATCAAAGAACTTTATCAAAGCTTCATTTAGAGTTCATACACCCTTAATAAGGGCATCTTATGAGTTAAGTTTTCTTTACAGAAGTGATAGGTCAAGAAGTACACCGAAGTTACGGCGCTAGATAAAATTCTACGTAAGACACAAAACCGTAGACTATAGACTATGACTGTAGTTGAACCGAAATACATTTGAAATACATCCTGGATTTAGTGGTATTTAAGTTACGACTGTCAATGGAGTTGGGTTGAACTATTCAGAGGGGGACACGACTTTCCTTTTCCGTCAAAGTGAGATCTATACGATTCTTCGTCAGGGAGTTGCAACGATGAAATCCTTATGGTACAAGGGCTGCTTTTTATTCTCTTGTCAGAGTTTTTTGACAAAGTAAGTTTATGCTAAGAAATGTAATGTAAGATTTGCTTATATAAAGAAGTGTAACGCAATAATTTGTAACATCACAGTTCCTATAAGGTTATTTACATGATTTAGCTTCACATTTCCTGAAAACTGGGTCACGAGTAAGTGATTCTACTTAATTGCCTGAAGATAGACCCTTTTCCCTGGCAGGTTGTTCCAGACATGCCCTTGACATCTGCATAGCGGGTAATTCCCATGAATCTTGCCTTTCAGTCCATTTCTGGCGGAAATACACTTAACCCCATCACCTTGATTCAGCAACATGCTTACCTTGAACTCACATCCACCTCATTAAAAATCTTGATCGTGAAAATTCGGTGAAAGGGAAGTCAACCCATTCTCCTCGGATCAGGTGTTCAGCCCTTTCCAGAGACGATTGTCCCCATGGACGTTGCACCATCAATCGCTATAATCCAAGTTTAGTAAGAATCATAGGGTTTATTAGTTCATTTGTACTTTTATAATTGAGTGAAAAAATTCCCATGCACTCAAGACTTTAGCTTACAAAAAATTAATTTTTCTTAACTTCTTTTCACTTGGAGCGCTGTGTCTGGGAAGTCGCTGAAAAGTCCATCAATTCCCAAACGATAGAATTGCTGATACTCCAACTTAGGATTACCCTGATAGTCGGGGGCGAGAAAAACCTCTTCATTGCGGAATGTCCAGCCATGAACCTGCAAACCCTGAGCATGAGCGTCATCGAGTAACGAGGTGGGGGGTAATAAGTGACCATCCGCCTTTGTGGGTACAATCAGACGTTTGTTCACCCCGATCGCATCGGCATAATCCGCAATTTCCCGTAACCCTTGAGGCGTTACCAGATCTCGATACGTCCGACTGCTGTGGTTCTGGTGTTGAGGATCAGCAATAAAATCGTAAGGTTGACCAATGACATTCACGAGCTGTACCAAGGATACCTCGGTGATTTGCTTCAGTGCTTTCAAGTTCGCCGTTTCAAAGGATTGAATAAATACAGGAGAATTGCGATCGCCCAATCCGTACTGGTTGAGAATGTTGACCAACGGTTCTTCTAACGAGAGTCCGATCGCGTTAAAGTAGGTGGGATGCTTGGTTTCCGGATAAATGCCAATCATGCGTCCAGTTGCAGCACGTTGGCGTTGAACTAGCTCAATAATATCTACCAGGGTAGGAATATCAAACAATCCATCAAATTCGGTCGAACGCAGGTGAGGTAATCGTTCTTTGACTCCTAGGGTTTTTAGTTCTGCAAGCGTAAAGTCTTCCGTAAACCAACCCGTGATAGTTTGTCGATCAATTATTTTAGTAGTTTGGCGATCGCGAAATTCTGGACGAGTCGCCACATCAGTAGTCCCAGAGATTTCATTCTCGTGACGCGCCACCAATACCCCATCCTGCGTCATCACCAAATCCGGTTCAATGTAATCCGCCCCCATCTGTATCGCTAATTCATAAGCGGCGAGGGTATGTTCGGGACGATAGCCACTGGCGCCTCGGTGAGCAATCACCAGAGGACGGAAAATTTTGTCACGCGATCGCATCACATCCTTATATATATAGCACTACGGGGTACGGAAAGGACATCAGCTAGTCCAAGAGGGAACAGGGAACAGTAAAGAATGTCCACGCCCTGTCTTAGTACTGCTATACTTCCCTCTAATTTACCAAGGTAATACTTCCCCCTTCGCGTGCCAAAACGTGCCAGAATTTTCCAAGTTAAGCTGATCGATTCGGGCTAAAAGTCCCTGAACAGCTTCCTGAGGAGGAATCCCATGATGAGCCGTCATGTCTGTACTCACCATACCCGGATGGAGAATAGCCACCGCAATTTGCCGGGGTTTTAAATCAATCGACAGAGATTTACCCGCCATGGAAACGGCGACTTTAGACATGCGGTAGCCGTAAGAATTACCTGAAGTGTTGTCTTCAATAGAACCCATGCGGCTAGTCATGATCGCCACCTTAGCACCCGTACCCAAATGGGGGAGTAACGCTTGGGTTACACGCAACGCGCCCAACGCATTGACTTCAAATTGTTCCCGAATGGCATCAAAGTCAAGCTGGGGGAGAGTATTTTTCCGCAAAATTCCGGCATTGTTAATCAATACATCCAGAGGAGTATCCTTTAAACGTGATGCTAGGTCAGCAACGGAGTCATCTGAGGTTATGTCAATCCCCGTCTCCACCCGGATCCCCAAGCTGTCGAGGGCTTCAGATGTGTGGCGACAAACTGCGATCGCCGTGTCTCCTCGTTCGGTTAGCTGGCGACAAAACTCATAGCCGATACCTCGGTTTGCGCCTGTTACTAAATACGTTGCCATATTTATCCATAATTTTTGTCCCTACGCTATTGTGCCAGATATGGGTTAATTGACAACACTACCCATCTTTGGTTGATGCCGCCGTATTCACTTGCTCGCTCAGCCATCTTATATCCTTTTATTGGGAGCATCCCATTCATTCTCTTCAATCTCTACTATTTTACTTTTTGCCTCTTTCACACTTAATGGCACTCTTGTCATCCATTTCATTCCTCTCATCGCTGATAAATTATCTGCTGTGTACAAGGCACTAT
>CAZNNK010000742.1:0-3880 GCA_964574085.1 uncultured Coleofasciculus sp. | reverse complement strand
ATTTCTGCAATGAAATTTAGTCTGTCTATATTTGACTATACTTTTACCAACTATACGTTCTGTCTCATCGAGATGATGATGAAGCGATTCGTACTCTGTTTAGTCGTCGTAATCCCCCCGATTCAGAGGCGACATGGTATGGACCTATGTCTACTTCTGATGGTTTACCCATTGAAGAGAATATCCAGATAGCTGAGGAAGCCATTCGGAAACGATCTGAACGCGATCACGAAAAACAAAGACAAAAAGAGCAAGAAAGAGTTAATTCGGGGAAGAATGATATGACTGTCGTTACCCAAGAAGAAATTGAAAATTTTCGTAAGCAATTGAGAGATTATCCAGAAGCAATCGCAGCACTTGACGAAATCGAGGCGTGTGAAGGACATTTAGAAGATGCTGCTGTTGTGCTAGCCATAGAAGCAGGACAAGAACCTGAACGGGGTGCTAGAGAGTGGTTAGAGGGAATATCTGAACGATGCCGTCCCATTCTTTGTCAAGAAGATTTTAGAGATGAGATAATGGCAGGATTACTAGCGGGTTCGGTGGAAGCTTTACTTGCTACGAGGTTAATTCCTTCAGGGTTAGCTACTCCAGTTGTCATTTATGCTTTTAAGATTGGTATTAAAAAATTCTGTAATGTCTCCTAGTGGAACTCCCGAAAAGAAGCAAGCTACGTCATTTGTCATTTGTAAGGGTTTAAGGAATATTGACAAAACTTAACATAGTTCGCTTTATTTCCACCAACCTACTTAATCACTCCAAAACCTCTACAATTCCCGATCGCCCATCAATCCGCACCCGTTGTCCATTGCGGAACATCTGAGTCGCATTATGAATATCCATCACCGCTGGAATCCCATATTCCCGCGCCACGATCGCACCGTGGGATAGCCGCCCGCCAACTTCAGCAATTAAGCCACCTGCACGCGCTAATAAGGGCGCCCAACCGGAATCGGTGTAGGGGACAACCAGAATCGTTTGGCGGTCAATGTCTGGAACTGATTGTAAATTACTTAAAACCCTCACCCAACCTTCTACTTGTCCCGCACTTGCACCAATTCCCACCAGACTCTGTTGAGCGGGTTCGGATTGAGTTTGCATCAGCAAGGAAACGGCGGGAGGATTACCATAGAATAGAGGCGGAACACTGCGTAATTGACGATGCTCATCTAACTGCGATCGCCGATAATTAATCAATCTCGAACATTCCTCTTGCAAAACCCCATCCCTTCCCGCCACGAGACGCTGAATTTCCGCAAATTCTAAAAAGAAAATATCCCCAGCTTCAGATAATAAACCGGATTCTAACCAACGCTTTTCCAGTGCGACAAAACTCCAACGCAAGTAGGCTAAAAATTGCGAATAAATTTCAGTCACTCGCCCTTTTAAATTCAAACGCGCTTGTACCACTTCGGCTTTCCAGCGCTGACGCTTGGGCGGTTTAGTTGCTGGGGGAGGATCACATAAAAACTGAGCAAAGAGTTGGCGTATCGGTCGCGGGTCTTCTTTCCATCTGGGAACGGCAATATCCGTGGCGACATCGCTGAGATAGCCATATTGTGCCAGAAATTGGTCGAATTGTTCTAAAACACTTTGAGCATCGGGAATTTCTGACAAGGTGGTAAAAACAGAAGCCTGATTATCACAATTAATTTGTTTTGGACTTAATAAATGGCGCGTATCATCGGCTAATTGGGCGAGCGATCGCAAACTGGCAATTTCTGGAGTTTGGCTACTATCTAATTCTTCATCCTTTACCTTGAGCAACGCTTGTCGCAGGGAGAGGCTTAAAGGAGCGAGAATACTATAATACGTGGCTCGTTGTAATTCCGATAATATCTGGTTCACTCGTTCCAGAATTTCGGCGTCTGATAATTCTGAAACCGATTGCTCTTGCAGTTGACTCACAGCCGGAGCAAAATGGTGGTGATAATCTTGCTCAAAATCCTTATCTAAATTCCATTCCCGACCCAATAGACGCAATAATCCGGGGAGGTTCCGCAGCGTGGATTTCAGGGGCGGTTTAGAAAATTTCGCCCCCCTGGTCAGAAACTCCAAACTTTCTGGCGGTAAACCCATGCGCCGGAAAATATCACCTAACAATGTGGCATTAAAATAGGCGCGAGAATAATGCAGCGTAGCGGTTTGATTAAACTCCAATCCCTGCGATCGTTCTTTTAACACGATGGTAAAAATTTCCCCCCAAACGCCACAGGTGAGGGGACGATTAATTGACCAGGTAAGGGGTCGAATCAGTCCAGGAATCACCTCTGAGGCAATCTTGCGCGTCCAGATGGGTTGGAGATTGGTAATCGGTCGCGTTTGCAGTATCCATAATTGCTGACCGTCATAAGTCCATTCGATATCTTGGGGAATCCCATGGTAGCGGTCTTCCAAGTCCCGCGCTAAAACAGCAACCTCTTGGATTAACGCTGGGGGTAAATCCCCCTCTCCTTCAATTTCCACCGATGGGGAACGATCATCTCCAGTCTCCTGTTGATCAAGTGGGGCGGGTTTCGTCGAGTTATCGGTTTTGTCCTCAAGGTTATCGGTTAAACCCGCCCCTACAAGCTGGGATTCTGGGAAATATACCCGATACTGTTCTGGGGTAACTTGACCCGAGACAATTCGCTTGGCATCTCCGGGTAATCCTTCAATGACTACGGTGTCTTGTTGTTGCTGCATCGGGTCACGACTAAAGGCGACACCAGAAAATACCCCGTGGATTTGTTTTTGAATTAAGACCGCCATCGCCGTGTCGGGTAAATCCCGATTACGGCGATACCCTCTGGCGGTGGGGTTATGATAAGAGGCTAAGACTTGGGTAATCGCTTCCTGTAAAGCCGGACGGCTGGTTACCTGTAAAACCGTTTGATATTGTCCTGCGGCTGACGAGAGTTCTGCATCTTCCCCAATCGCCGAGGAACGAACCACAAGCGGTTCTGATTCTGAAACCGGGAGATATTTAACCAAGGGTTCCATATCATCCCCTGGTGGTAAGACCCATCCTTGAGGTACAGCATAACCCCAGCGCTTAAGCTGAGATAAAGTAGCTGCTTTTGAGCCAACCTGTTGCGGATCAAGTTCGCGCTCAAGCGGAATAATAGCTTTATCGCCTCGGAAAAAACGAAACACTGATTTAGATTCTGATTTAGCTTGGTCTGGGGAAAGGTCTAAGTCATCGGGAATTTTCTGATAAATCCAACCGATAATTAGACTCAGAGCGATCGCACTGACAATTCTAGCGAAGTCATGAGGGTGCAATAGTGCCAAAATTATCGGGAATAGGACTAAAACACCGATACGTCCCGTCGTGCGATCGCGGATAATCGTAAAGCCTATACCCCCAATTAAAAATACCAATAATGCGACGCGCCACTCATGTACCACAAATCCCCAAACCACATTTGTGGTTCCCGCCCCTTTGCCCATCCAGTAGCGCCCCATCACCAGCATAATCAGGGCAATTATTTCCCAAACAGGTTCGGTGGGAAAGAAATAACGCGCCAGTAAAACAGCCGCAATTCCCTTCAAGGCTTCTGATAATACAGCTAAGATACCCACCCAACGTCCACCGTGGTAGAACGCGGCGGAGACAGATACGTTACCTGTACCGACTTTAGAGAGTTGGCGTCCAGTGAGTAAGTAGGTAATCCAGGAAATCAGAGGGAGTCCACCTACCAGGGGACAGAGGATAAAGATAAGTAAAGCACCCCAAACCTGTGTTAGTGTCATGAGACATTCATTACTGAGATTTCCTGGAAAATCGTCATCATCCTCTGTGAATAGAGAACTAACCTATCCGTGTAATCCGTGTGACTAACTTCTCACCCCCTACCGCCATCTCTCCAATCAATCCGTGAAATCAGTGTTTTAAGGA
>CAZNNK010000741.1:0-3893 GCA_964574085.1 uncultured Coleofasciculus sp. | reverse complement strand
TTGCCTTATGATCAACGCTGCCACCGTCAAGCTCGGTTTGATAATCGCAGACAAGGCAAACTACCGCCGTCAATTCGAGCCAACAGACAGCTAGAGCTACGGGTAGTTAACGAGTTGTTTCAACTGTTCCCGATTAGCGCTATTCACTATGAGTTAGTCATGGCGGATGTCGATAGAACCAGTGGGCGCAAGTCGGCTCGGTCTGGTGTTGGGTTTTCTCCAGTCATGGTGGGTCAAAAACAAATGCTTAACTGGCTGCGTGAATTAGCCCCAGTAACAACTCACCAAGGATGGCAACGGGATGGTAACGGAACCAGTCAGCTTAGACAATGGCTAGGATTAGCTAAGGACAAAAAGAACAAAGCTAATCAAACTCCAGCAACTCACGCTATTGACGGTGTAACCTTAGCCGCGTTCGAGTTTATCCGATGGCGGGAATGGCACTCGAACAATGCTAAACATGGCGGCTGGTCTGGGGATGTTCAAATCACACCTGCACCTTATGCGGTAATCCGTAGACCACCAATTAGCCGTAGACAGTTACATTTATGTATCCCTTCAAAAGGAGGTAAGCGGCGCAAGTATGGCGGCACAGTTACCCGGAAGGTGTTTAGGAAAGGCGACAAAGTTATAGCCGAAAAAGCTGAAAAAACTTACGTCGGCTGGTGTTCTGGAGACACCGAGAAACAAGTTTCAGTTAGCGATATTAACTGGAAACGACTTGGGCAATTTAGTGCCAAAAAAGTCCAGTTGTTGCAGCGAAGCACGGGATTAATCGTTCGCATTGAGCGAAGTCGAAATGTCGTGCCTTCACCTGGACTGTCAAATCTCCCCTTATTGAAAGGGTCGATTTGACCGCTATTCCTCTCCACCCTCCTGAGCCTGCGAAGGATCTGCTGAGGGTGGAGTCTCACGCAAATACGATGAAAGGGTTTTCATCAAATCCGTGACGATTAGTTTTACTATCGTCAATTGTAAGGGCGGGTTTAGCCGTTTAACGTTGGAATCCTACCGATAACCTCTCAACAAAACCCGCCCCTCGTCATAAAAGGGAGGTATAAGTAGCGAATGTTACCATTTAGCAGGATTTTGGGTCGAGCCGTTGTTCAGTGGCGATAGCGTCGTTGCCGTTAAGTTTATCAGCCATGATAAACCAAGGAACATTGAGCTGTTCCGACAATAGTGTATTATACTTTTTGTCAGCATAATATATTCTCGATAATTAGCCAAGCTGAATTGTCATTGAACGTTGATATTTGCACGATTTAAGCTTGACAAAATTTAGGGTTTAAGCACTAAGAAGACTGATGCTAATTTTTATTTACAAAAGATAAAGAAAAAATATTAACTAATTTAAATAATTGTGAATTCGTAAAATACAACACGATTTTTCTGATACAAATAAACCTAGGAAATATTTCTTATGGCAAACGAAGTTCACACTTGTAGAGTGTAGAAGGTGCTGATATGAACGAAAATACTTACGAATTGGAATCTGAACTGAAAACGTTGAACCACGTCTATCAAACATTGTCCGAAGTCAATCCTCAGATGAATGATAAGAGTTATGGACTAGAATCTCTGGGATTAAGGAACCTTGGTCATCTGTATCACAATCTCCCGGTTCCCCAGCTCATCGAAGAAGCCCTAAAACGTCATGAAGGCGTTCTCGCTGCCAATGGCGCTCTTTGCGTGGAAACAGGGAAATACACAGGACGTTCTCCTGCCGATAAATTTATCGTTGATGAGCCAGGGCTGCATGAAGAAGTAAACTGGAATAAAGTCAATGTTCCCATCTCACAGGAAAAATTTGACTTACTCTATAAACAGATGTTGGCTTATTTGCAAGGCAGAGATCTGTTTATCTTTGATGGATATGTCGGCGTTGATCCGCAATACCGCCTAGGTGTACGAGTTATTAACGAACTCGCCTCGCAAAATTTATTTGCCCATCAACTGTTCCTCCGCCCCACTCCAGAGGAACTGAATACCCATAACCGCGAACTAACCATCATTGCGATTCCTGGTTTACAGGGAGACCCAGAGATTAATGGTATCCATAGTGAAGCCTTTATTGTCGTCAGCTTTGCCAAACGGCTGGTTTTGATTGGCGGTTCGCGCTATGCCGGTGAAATCAAAAAATCGGCATTCTCATTCATGAATTATCTGATGACAAAGCGCGATGTTCTGCCCATGCATTGTTCCGCCAATATGGACACAAAAGGGAACACCGCCTTATTCTTTGGACTGTCGGGTACGGGGAAAACCACCTTATCCGCAGATCCGACACGGCATCTGATTGGGGATGACGAACATGGATGGTCAGAACGGGGTATCTTCAACTTTGAAGGAGGCTGTTACGCGAAAACCATTCGCCTGTCGCGGACGAATGAACCCCAGATTTGGTCAGCGATTCGCTTCGGGTCAATGATGGAAAATGTTATTCTTGATCCAGCAACCCGTGTTCCCAACTATGATGACGGTCGCCTCACGGAAAATACACGAGTCGCGTATCCGGTCGATTATATTCCCAATTGTGTCATTCCAGGTATCGGTGGTCATCCCCGCACCGTGATTTTCCTCACCGCCGATGCTTTTGGCGTGTTACCCCCAATTACCAAGCTGACCAACAATCAGGCAATTTTCCACTTCATGTCGGGTTACACCAGCAAACTCGCGGGTACAGAACGGGGAATTACGGAACCCCAAGCCACATTTTCCGCTTGTTTCGGTCAACCGTTCCTTCCCCTGTCGCCAACCGTTTACGGCGAGATGTTATTTGAGCGACTGGTCAAATATGATGCGAATGTCTATTTAGTGAATACTGGGTGGACCGGTGGCCCTTACGGCGTTGGCACACGTATCCGGATTCAAGACAGTCGCGCCATGGTTGCGGCGGCGTTAAGTGGGGAATTGGAACAGGTGCAATACTATCACCATCCTATCTTCAAGATCTTAGTGCCAAAATCAGTTCCCGGTGTTGACAGCAGTATTCTCAATCCCCAAAATACCTGGAGTGATCCCCAAGCCTATGAGACACAAGCGAAGGATTTGGCGAAACGATTTGTGGAAAACTTTAAGAAGTTTCCCAAAGCGCCGCGTGAAGTGAAGGAAGCCGCACCTGTTTTTGAGTAACTGTTTCGATGTCTTGCCACAACTACCTCGACTGATTGCCGTTAAGTTGTTGTGTACAAGAACTAATCCTATAACGTGTAGAGACGTAGCCGGCTACGTCTCTACATTTTGAAGTTGCAGAATAAGTATGGGTAGTGAGGGGAGGGAACAGCGGTTAGGACATCTGCCTTTTGCTATCAGTCCTGGAGGGACGCAACATGTCGCGTCTGATCAGCAGGTGAAGAATTTTGTATAGGTATTACAATGTCTTGCCTTCAAGAGGTGAGGAAACCCAAGCGTGAGAGATCGCTGGGCACATAGAAGGACTAGACTTCACTAGATTATCACAAAAAAATGATGGTTGAGATGGTAAGAATAGGGAACATGGAACAGGAACAAGGGATTGAAGGGTTGACAGCAGGTTTTTACAAGTCTGAATTCCGTTAACAAAATTAATATCCAGGTACTTACCCGTAGTTATTTTGAAGGTGATAAGCTGTCACCCATTTAAATTGGGTACAGGTAGCGAGCAAGATGCTCACACTACATACAAGGATTTCGCAATTCTTGACATTAAGGTTTAAATGCTGAACCGCTTATTACCCTTTTACTCTCCTACCCTTCTACCCCTCATCCGTTCCCATACCGTTGAGCAAAGCTTCAAAGGACTCATTTCCCCGTAGATTATCAAAATCTGAGTCAGTTTGGGCTAAGGTGAGATATTCACTGGGATTAAGACGAATCGCGGCTTGTAAACTCGCGATCGCACCCTCCTGATT
>CAZNNK010000740.1:0-3893 GCA_964574085.1 uncultured Coleofasciculus sp. | reverse complement strand
GGATTGCGGAGGATATTACCGAACGCCAACGAGTGCAAGCAGAACTTCTAAATGCGTTGGCACAAGAAAAGGAACTGAGTGACCTAAAATCTCGATTTATTACGGTAACATCGCATGAGTTTCGCACGCCTCTAACCACGATTCACTCATCAGCCGAGTTACTAGAACATTATCGGCATAAATGGTCAGATGAAAAACAAGTGATGCACTTGCACCGAATTCAAACCTCGGTTAAGTATATGACAAAATTATTAAATGATGTATTAATTTTAGGCAAAGCAGATGCGGGGAAACTTAGCTTAACCCCAGAACCGATTGATTTGGAACTATTTTGTTCCACCTTAGCGAGAGAGTTACAATTTAATCAGCCCGAACCCCCGGTTATTACTATCAGTTGTGAATGGGAAGAAACCATTGATACTCAAGCCATCTATCTAGATAAGCAATTACTTCAGCAGATTTTAGAGAATGTATTAAGCAATGCGATTAAATATTCCTCCCCAGACCAAGCGATTGAGGTTAAACTTACTGGAAATCGCGAACAAATCACCCTAGAAATTCGCGATCGCGGCATTGGAATTCCCCCGGAAGACCAAGACCGATTATTTGAAGCATTCCATCGCGGCACCAATGTTGGCACGATTCCGGGAACCGGATTAGGGCTTGCCATTGTGAAAAAATGTGTGGATATTCATCAGGGTGATATTCACATCAATAGTAGCATCGGGGTTGGCACTACAGTAACCATTACTCTACCCATTGTAAAGTCATGAAAAAGATATTAGTCATTGAAGATGAAGAACTCGTCCGGGAAAATATTTTAGAATTCTTGGACGCCGAAGGATTAACCGGAATTGGGGCAACCAATGGTTATAAAGGGATCGATTTAGCCAAAGTCGAGAAACCGGATTTAATTATTTGTGATGTGATGATGCCGGGATTGGATGGGTATACGGTGTTAAAAACACTGCGCCAGGAGACAACATTCGCCACCACACCCTTTATTTTCTTAACCGCTAAAGCGGCTAAAGCCGACTTTCGTCAAGGGATGGAATTAGGGGCAGATGATTACCTGACTAAACCCTTTACCCGGGCAGAATTACTCGGCGCGATCGCGACTCGGTTTAAAAAGCAACAGCAGTATCGTAGCGAACTTGAGCAAGCGCAGGATCAACTCAATTATTTGATGCATCATGATTCTTTAACCAATTTGCCTAATCAGTTATCCTTACGGGAACAATTTAAACAGATAAAATCGACGCATAGCCAGCCATTAATGACGATTATGTGTGTCGGTTTAGACCGCTTTAATCAAATTAATGACGACTTAGGACATAGTGTCGGCGATCGCCTATTACAGGCTGTAGCCCAGCGGTTAGTTAATGCGGTCACGTCTGAGGATTATGTGGCACGATTAAGCAGCGGTCAATTTGCGCTTATTCTTCCCACAACCTCCCATAAAAAAGATGCAGTGTTTGTTGCCCAAACTCTTTTAGACCAATTTTCCCAAACCTTTGCCATTGATGACCAAGAAATCTTTGTTACTGCCAGTATTGGCATGGCACTTTATCCCCGTGATGGTCGGGATATTGAACAGTTACTGAATCAGGGAAATAAAGCGATGATTCAGGCAAAGCAACAGGGAGGAAATTGCCATCAGTTTTACTCAATTGCCTTAAGAAAAGGAACCTCAGATCGGGTAGCATTAAAAACGAGTTTACGCTATGCGTTAGAACGAGAGGAACTTCAGGTTTACTATCAACCGCAACTTGATTTAAAAACAGGTAAAATAATTGGCGCAGAAGCCCTGTTGCGCTGGGAACATCCCGAACGGGGACTGGTTTCTCCCATTAAGTTTATTCCCCTAGCCGAAGAAACCGGGTTAATTCTGCCGATTGGCGAATGGGTGTTAAAAACAGCTTGTCAGCAAATGCACCATTGGCAAAAAATGGGTTATCCTCATTTAAAAATTGCCGTCAATTTATCCGGGCGTCAATTTCAGCAACTAGACTTGCGTCATCGGTTAGTCAAGATTTTTACCGAAACCGGATTGCGACCGGAGTATTTAGAATTAGAATTAACGGAGAGTATGCTGGTGGAAAATACCGATGTAGCGATTCGCCGCTTACAGGCGTTAAAAGCCCTAGGTGTGGAGATTGCCATTGATGATTTTGGCACGGGGTATTCCTCTTTAAGTTATTTACAGCAGTTTCCCTTTGATACCTTAAAAATTGACCGCTGTTTTATTCGCAATATTCAGGATAATCCGAGTCAGTCGGCAATTACCAAAGCGATTATTGAAATGGCAAATACGCTGAATTTAAAATTAGTGGCTGAAGGGGTGGAAACTGAAGCAGAACTGGCGTTTGTGGTGCAGCATCACTGTCATAAAATGCAAGGGTATCTGTTTAGTAAGCCTTTGCCAGCAAAGGAATTTGAATCCTTATTATTTAGCGGCAAATCTTTAGCGGGGGTCAAATAGCAAGCCTTGGGTTAAAACTCAAGTCTCAGTCTATAGACGACTGCCTATCTAGTCTTAGTCCATTAAAATGGACTTAAGCTATGAGCCAAGAACTTGAGTTATTGGCGGGTGTCGGGGCTTACCGACAAAGGTGCAAAATATCAGATTTAACCCTTCAGTTGCCTCGTAGTCAATCTGTTTTAATTTATGCCAGAACTGTTGATAACAACCATGAAAAAAATTCTAATTATCGAAGACGAAGAAACCGTCCGGGAAAATCTCATGGAACTGCTGGAAGCCGAGGATTTTGAAGTCTGCGGCACTGGCGATGGTTGTGCGGGACTGGATTTAGTGCAGCAGTATCAACCGGATTTAATTTTATGTGATGTGATGATGCCTAAATTAGACGGGTTTGGCGTCTTAAATACATTGCGAAAAAACCCGGTCACCGCCACAATCCCATTTATGTTTCTCACCGCCCGCACCGATAAAACGGATTTGCGTCAAGGGATGGAACTAGGGGCAGATGATTATATCACCAAGCCCTTTAGTGTGGATGAATTACTGAATGCCATTGCCTCTCGGTTACAAAAACAAGCGATAATTGAGGAACAACAAACCCAAAAACTCGACCAATTACGCACCAGTATCAGCCTGTCTCTCCCCCACGAAATGCGATCGCCGCTAACGAATATTCTGGGATTTTCCCAGTTATTAGTGGAAGAAGCGGATACCCTGGAACGGCAGGAAATTAAGGAAATGTCAGAAAGTATCCGCAAGTCCGGCGAACGATTACATCGACTGATTCAAAACTTTTTACTCTACGCCGAACTTGAACTCACGGTGACGGATGCGAATCGGATTCAAGCCTTACGCAGTTCTCGAATCAGTTCCGCCGCCTCAGTGATTGAAGCCATGGTTTGGCAACAGGCGAAACGCAGGAATCGAGAGGCTGATGTGACTCTGGATGTACATGATTCCAGTCTACAAATTGCCAAAACTAGGATAGAGAAAATTATAGAAGAATTAGTGGATAATGCGTTGAAATATTCGACTCCTGGTACTCCGGTTTCGGTGATAGGGAAGACGGTTCCTAATCAATCATTCTACGCCTTATCAGTTAGCGATCGCGGACGGGGGATGAGTCGGGAACAAATTACTAAGTTGGGGGCGTATCAGCAGTTTGAACGTAAAGTTTATGCCCAACAAGGGACAGGATTGGGATTGAGTATCAGTAAGCGGTTAATCGAACTGTTGGGGGGAACTTTAACGATAGATAGCATACCCAATCAACACACTACTGTTCGCGTTCTTCTTCCCATCTAATCCGGGAACAGGGGAAGCAATGTAGAGACGTAGCATGCTACGTCTGGAAGCTGGGGGAGATGGGGGAGATGGGGGAGATGGGGGAGATGGGGGAGATGAGGGAGAT
>CAZNNK010000739.1:0-3901 GCA_964574085.1 uncultured Coleofasciculus sp. | reverse complement strand
TAGCACAACGTCTCAATTTACACCTGATTTAAGGGATTTTATGGTTGATTGTAAATACCCAAATTCTTCCCTTGCCAAGTCATTAAACAAGGTAAGTATTTATGATTTTTCTCCAGTTAATTTATCTAGCGATATTTCATCAATCGGTAGTATGGAAAGAACAGGACAGGGAATTGCTTATGCTTTAGTTGATATTTTGCACGCTAATCGTAAAAACTTTGATGAATTAGAGGAACGTTTAACCAGACTGGTTCCTAACATACAAAGAATATCCTTACCTCGTGGAGAGAATCAAACCTTTTCACTGGAATTGATTGACCGATATTCAGAACACCACATACCTGCCTCTGACATATCAGATGGAACACTGAGAATTTTGGCGTTCCTAACAGCGTTGTATCAAGAAAATACTCCAAGTATCATTTGTTTTGAGGAAATAGAGAATGGGGTTCATCCCTGGCTGTTGCACAAAATGATAGAACTATTAAAAATTGTTTCAACAGAGGGAATTACTGGTAAGCCTGTGCAGATTTTAATCACAACTCATTCCCCTGTGCTGCTCAATTATGTCAAACCGGAGCAAGTGCGTGCTGTTGAACTCGATAACGAAGGTAAAACTCAAGTCCATAATTTACCTACCGATTCTGTACGCTTCCAAAAAGCCCTGGAAGCTTACGATGGAGCGTTAGGGGAACTTTGGTTTACGAATGTGTTTGGAGGCAATCCGGAATGAATCGTCCGATTCGTATTGGGCTAATTGCTGAAGGTGAAGCCGAACTCGGACTGAGTATTCCTTATATTAAACCAGAAGATGGTGGCAAAGTTATTGAAAGGAAAAAAGAGGGAGCGCTCCACACTTTAATTCGGCGAGAGCTAAACCGTATCGGATTATCTGATTGTGATTTTGTTCACCGACATCCATCATTGAAGGAGAGAGGGGTAAAGTTACGAACTGGACATTCCGTTCTGGATCGAAAATATTTAGCTCAGCTAGTTATCGCATGGAAACCAGAAGAGATCGATATGATCCTGATTGTGGTTGATGCGGATGATAAATTGTCTCAAAGACAGGATGACTTAGAGCGTGCTTTAAGTACAATTCGCGACAATCACTTAGATGTAAACGATCAACCAATCAGCGATCGCAGTGGGGGAGGTTTAGCCATTAAAAATTTTGAGACGTGGTTGCTAGCTGACACTCAGACTGTGGCAACGGTGTTAGGTGTGGAGATTCAACCTGTTGAGAATTTAGAAGATTTGGACGATACAAAAGAGCGTTTGGATAAAGCGATTGCCGAATCAACCTATCTCTCCGCAGAAAGTAGCAATCAACGTCCGCTTAAAATCCGATGGAACTTAGCTAATCAGATTGATTTAGATACTATTAAAACTTGTTGTCCGACTGGATATGCTACTTTTGCACAACATTTAATAGCAGTAGCCAAAATGGTTAGGGATGTGAACACAAATCCGGAGCCATAAAGGTGAGCAGTTGCCCACCTTTATTTTTATTAATAATCATGGAATTAGGTTTAGAAAGGCTCTAGATATGACTCTGGCATCAAATGGAAAAACCGCAATCATCGTCTGTAGTCTATTAACTTGAAAACTGCTGTAATCTACCGTTTTCGGCAAAATGACTATGAGCAAGTTGATCGCAGTGATTTTTTACCTAAATTTGATTTAGAGTTGCTAGTGCGCTGTGTGTTAAGGTCTGATATAGTTGAGGCGAGAATGGCGTTTATTAATGGGATACGACAGAACAAAAGCTGATCCAACAAGGCGATTGAAATCGCTGCTACACAAACAAAGTCCGCCTGCGCGGACTGGGTTATAAGGGGGGTAGCTAACCCGGATTTATTATGACATTACGGTTTCTGTGATCACGGTTATGGAATTGCGCTATGGCTTACAACTCAACTCTCAACGCGCCCATAAAATTGAACCCGTTTTAACGGGTTTTAGCTTTTAGCCCTAACTTTAGTTAAGGGCTTAAGTTAACTGCTCTAGCGATACGATTATGGCGCTAAAGCGCAACTACAAACATTAAATGCCATGGCTTTTGCCAATCACCCAATGACGACGGAAAAAACGAGCTAGCGCTGATTCTTCTAGGGGTAAGTAAATCGGACGCCCATGGGGACAGGTGCGGGGATGGCGGGTCATTTTCCATTGATTTAATAATGTCTGCATCTGGTCTAAGGTTAAGGGTGTGCCATTGCGAATTGCACTGCGACAAGCTGTGGCAACTTGTGCGTTTTGTAAGTCTCCACCTAAACTGAGTTCTAATAGGGCATCAGCACAGTCGTCTCGCTGATGTAGTAGGGCGGGTGCGTTGCGAACAGCCCACAGTTGATCACCAAAGGGTTCTATTTCTAACCCAATCCGTTGCAGTTGTTCGAGTTGAACGGGGGTTAAATGGTTGAGAATTACGGGCGGTTCTAGGGGAACAAGTTGCCAGCGATCGCGCAGTTGTTCGTACAAGACTCGTTCATGGGCAATGTGTTGCTCAATTAACCACATTCCTGTATCATGTTCTGCCAGAATATACATATTATGCACCTGGGCAACGGCTTTTAATTCAATTAAGCCAATGTCGGAAGGATTACGTTCCGGTTTTGGCGATTCATCCAGGTGATAGACGCCCTTTTTTGCCGAGGCTGTCAGTAATTTGCCGACGCGATGGGATTGAGAGGCGGTGTCAAAATTTTCCGCCCCAATCCGCAGGGCTTGTTCAATGGCTTGGCTAATCTGTTCTTGCCAATAGGAAAGAGAATGCAGATAAATTTCGGCTTTGGCGGGATGACGATTCCAATCAATTTGACTGGGGCAAATTTGTAGGTGAAGAAAACAAATCGGATAGCGATCGCGCGGTAAGGTTTTCGCCATGGCGGTGAGAATCGTCTGTTCCAATTCTGGCGATCGCACTAATCGTCCATTTGTTGCTACTTTAACCCAATCCGGGCGGCGACGGTGACAGCGATCGGGTAATCCTAACACTAAATGTAGAGACGCGCCATGGCGCGTATTTGGGGTTGAGTTGTAAGTAAATATCTCCCCGGTACTCCCCTCCTCTGGTGTAGGAACATCTACGGTTAATTGCTGCAAGTCATGCACGCGCACTTGTTTAAGAAGTTGCGGGATGATCTGTTGAGCCGTTTGACCCGGACTAATTGTAAACCAGGAGCGATCGCTTTGCTGAACTTGCCAGGTAACGGATGGATGGCAAAGGGCTATATTCTGGATCGTGGCTTGGATTATGCGTTGTTGTTGACTCCTCGACGGTAATCCCTGACGACGCAGACGCCACTTGCCAAATAGATTCGAGACAGTCACCACGGTACCTGGCGCGATCGCAACGGCTTCTGTGTCTTCTGCTTCTCCCTCGGTATTATACGTACAGCGCCATCCATTCAATGTACCTGTCAGTCGGCTACAAATCTCCAATTCGGCTAACGCTGCAATACTATGCAAGGCTTCACCGCGAAATCCCAAACTGGTAATCTTGTATAAATCATCGCGACTTTGAATTTTGCTGGTACTGTGTGCCGATGCAGCGTGTTGTAAATCTGTCAAGTCCATACCCGTGCCATTATCTGCCACGCGCACGCGCCACAAATCCAACCATACAGCCACAGCGATGCGCGTCGCCCCCGCATCTAAAGCATTTTCCACCAATTCTCGCACTACGGCGGCTAAGGAATCAATCACCTCGCCAGCCGCAATTAAGTTAACAACCTCCGTCGGTAGGGTTTGAATCGAACCAGTCATAGTTTGCAGTAGGGGCGGGGTTAGCACTATTGCGTTTCGCTGTTGATGATAACGTTTTCTCAAAACCTGACCTGTAAACACTGATTTCACAGATTTATTGAAACGGTAGTGGTGGGGTGTCAGAGGTTAG
>CAZNNK010000738.1:0-3906 GCA_964574085.1 uncultured Coleofasciculus sp. | reverse complement strand
CATTTTCCAGAATTGTGGGTCGAATGAAATTCCCTTGCTCATAGCCGGAAATCTTTACCTTGCGCCCATCAACTAATACCTTAGCGCCTTCATCAGCGCCCTGTTGAATCAATCCCTCAATCCGGGTTTGACTATCACGGCTAATCACCGGTCCCATTTCCACCCCTTCATCCAATCCATAGCCAACAACACGAGTTTGAGCCGCAGACGCGATCGCATCGGTGAAACTATGCCGTGCTTCCCCCACAGTAACGGCTACAGACGCCGCCAGACACCGTTGTCCGGCACAGCCAAAGGCACTATCGGCTGCAATTCGGGTGGTCATTTCCATATCCGCATCCGGGAGGACAATTAGGGGATTTTTCGCCCCACCCTGACATTGCACCCGCTTGCCGTGGGCGGCACCTTTGCTGTATACATACTGTGCTACCGGGGATGATCCGACAAAACTAATGGCGCGAATTTGGGGATGTTCTAAAATCGCATCCACGACGGTTTTCGCCCCATTCACCAGATTCACTACCCCTTTCGGTAATCCCGTCGCTTCTAACAACTCAAACACCTTTTGCATCGTCAATGGTACTTTTTCCGAGGGTTTAACGATACAGGTATTCCCGCAGGCGATCGCATACGGTAAAAACCAAAAGGGAATCATCCCGGGGAAATTGAACGGCGCAATAATCGCGATTACTCCCACTGGTTGACGAATCATGATTTCATCAATCCCTCGGGCAACATCTTCGAGGTTATATCCCTGCATGAGCATGGGAATCCCACAGGCGACTTCCACGTTTTCAATTGCCCGTCGTAATTCAGCTTTTGATTCCTTGAGGGTTTTGCCGCATTCTAAGGTAATTGTGCGGGCGAGTTCGTCTAAATTTTCGTCTAATAAACCCTTGAGTTTAAACAGATATTGGACTCGGGTTGGCGGGGGAATTCGACGCCAATCGGAGAACGCCACAGCCGCCGTCGCCGCCGCCGTATCGACATCATCTGGAGGCGATAACGGGACTTGGGCTAAAACATCAACCGTAGCCGGATTAACCACATGAAGCGATTCCGTGGCGCTGGAGGGACACCATTTGCCATTGATATAGTTCGGTAACAGATTTTTCAGATGCACCGTTGGTTCTCCAAAATGGGCGAGCAATGTAGAGACGTGCCATGGCACGTCTGGGAGATAGGGAAGATGAGGGAGATGGGGAAGAGGATTACCAATCAACCATGAACAATCACCGATCCACAACATTCAAGCGTCGAGTAATCATCGTCATCCCATCACCCCGAATCAAAACGGCTGAAATCCAGCGATCCTGGGGAGTTAAAGGCGCTCGTCCCACTTTAAAAATTCCGCCTGCGGATAGTAAATCCAATTCCAAGTCACTGGGTTGGCTGTAGCGATCGCCATTGATCGGTTCTTCTAAGGCTGTTCCCAATAGTAGATTATCTCCTAGGGGTTCTTGGACGATCGCATCAAAGTTAAACGACTGACCAATACGCACCTGTTCTGGTAAAATCACTTGCAGGTTGGGAGGATTGACGCCAGAGGTGAGTTGGGAACGTTCTGCCAAAATTTCCGAGGAGACAATTTTTTGGTTTTCGTAACGTTGGCGCGATCGCAACGTGGATTCGAGTTTCATCATTGTACCGTCGTTGGGCTGGGTTCCGGTTACGGTGGTGACTGTCTCCGCCACAATCCCATCCCCTTGATTTTCCCAAGACTGTAACTCGGTGCGATACGTCAATTGAGGATAGCGTTCCCACAGTTGCTTCAGGGCTTCCTCCATCTGGGCGTGAGTCAAGCCGTCAGAATGTTTGAAATCCTGGCTATAGAACTGCATCACACCCTCCACATCCCGACGATTTGCCGCCGCATCGATTTGCGCCAGGAGTTCTTTCAGCTGAGGTGGGGCGGTTGCGGGATCTTCGGCTTTTGTCGCCGTTGCCCATCCCAGGGTTAAGCCCAGGGCGAAGAACAAAATCATTGACCCATTCAGGGAATACGCCTGAGTTTTCGCACTCAAGGAACGGGAAACACGACGAAATAAATTGACCGGATGGTGCATTAGAGGCATCGTAGGAAATAGTTTATATAAAGAAATTGGCTTCCAATTGGACAGATAAGATGGTATATTCGCCAATTTACTACCAATTCTCGATTTTAACTCGACATCAGAGTCGCCTTTAGGAGGAACAACAACCTTGGCTGACACTCCAATTCGCTTATTGATTGCTGCCAGTGGCACAGGAGGACACTTATTTCCGGCGCTGGCGTTAGCTCAACAGTTACCAGAGTACCAAATTGAGTGGCTGGGCGTGCCGAACCGGGTGGAACAATCGGTGATTCCCCAACACTATCCCCTGCACACGATTTCGGTTGAAGGCTTTCAGCAACCCTTGGGACTAAATACGGTTCGCATTTTTGGACGCCTCGTGGGTTCCATCCGACAGGTGCGACGACTGATCCAAACCCGGAAATTTGCTGGTCTGTTTACCACAGGCGGTTATATTGCTGGACCTGCGATCGTTGCGGCACGTTTACAGGGATTGCCAGTTATTTTACATGAATCCAACGCTATTCCCGGAAAAGTTACGCGCTGGCTAAGTCCCTTATGTGATCAAGTAGCGCTCGGATTTGACGCCGCCTCCAAGTATTTACCCAAAGCCCAAACCGTCACCGTGGGTACACCGGTTCGGGCTGATTTCTATAAGCCTCAGCCGTTAGACTTACCGATTCCTGACGATGTACCCTTAATTGTCGTCGTTGGCGGTTCCCAAGGGGCGGTGAGTGTGAATCAACTCGTGCGTCAATGCGCCAAGAGTTGGTTTGAAATGGGCGCGTGGATCGTCCATTTAACCGGGGAAAAAGACCCAGAGGCTTCCACCTTACAGCATCCCCATTATATTGAACTGCCATTTTACACCAACATGGCTGCACTACTGCAACGGGCGAATTTAGCCATTAGTCGGGCGGGTGCGGGTTCGTTAACCGAATTAGCGACAACGGGAACCCCAGCTATTTTAATTCCTTATCCTTACGCCGCAGAAGATCACCAAACTTTTAATGCCGCTAGTTTTGCCCAAACGGGGGCAGCTCTGGTTTTTCCGCAATCTGAACTCACCCCCGAATTACTCGAAAGTAAGATATCTTATTTGCTCAACTCTCCGGACATTCTCCAGCAAATGGCAGAAAAAGCCGCTTCTTTAGCGGTGACGGATAGTGCAGAACAATTAGCGACATTGGTGCGTCGGCTTGTGGAGCAAAAATAAGCGTAATTTCAGACAATTGAATCAGCTAAAATCTTATCGGTTGTCTGAAATTGATGCTGAAGAAAAGAACTACAAGTACACACCACCCAACACGATGAAATTCATACTTTTGACAGTGCTAACTTGTTGTAACTTTTACCCATGTTTGGGAATCCTGCAACCAAACGGCATTTCTGACGAATTGCCTCGAATAATTCGCTGGCAGCCTTAGCATTAACTTGAGCAATGCGATCGCAAATCTCATCTAAATCGCGAACTGCCACCTCAGAGAACGAATAACTAATCATTCTGCCAAGCCGAACTCCTGAGTCAATCGCTGCTGGAGGCGATTAAAGACTTCCTCACCATCCATCACTCGTCCCTGTTGGATTTGCTCGGTACCGATGCGGATACGTTCTTGTAACTCCGCCACCCGATCAAATACCTCCTCAGACTGAACCGTTTGCAGCAACCCCAACGCCACCGCCACCACTTGTTCCGGCGTTTGGTACTCTCCGGCTGCAATTTTCGACTGGACGAACTCCATTTGTTCTGGACTCAACATGACTTTCATCGCTTTACTCGTGAGACTCCGGGTGAGCGCGAAGCAACCCGGAGAGGGATAGAGGTCAAATCGACCCTTTCAATAAGGGGAGA
>CAZNNK010000737.1:0-3917 GCA_964574085.1 uncultured Coleofasciculus sp. | reverse complement strand
GGAAATAGGGGAGTATTCCAGAGACTCGGCGGATAGACTAGCGGCGAATGTGATGCGAAGTCTAGAAGCTAAGGATTCCCAGGAGACAGAAACGCCAACGGTGCAGCCTCAGTCAGTATCAAGGATTTCAGTTGCTGATGTCGTCGGACAGAGAATGCCCACCGTGATGGCACGCCCCCTGACTCCCCAAGTAAGAATGGCTTCTGAAGTCGTACCAGAAAACCCGATTCAACGGCAATGTGCAGATTGTGCCTCTCCCCAACAAGAACAATCAACCGCAGCCGGGAAAGACGTTGAGCAGATATCGTCAGAGGCTGGAGCAATCCAAAGGAAACTGACTGTCGGAGCGCCAGGAGATCCCTACGAGCAAGAAGCTGACCGAGTGGCGGCTAAAGTGGTTTCTATGTCAGCACCTCCTGACAATTCAGCTCCAGTTCAGCGTTTAGCACAAGAGAATAACCCCATTCAGAGAGAGTCGTTGGCACAGTCGATTACGCCTGTCGTACAGAGGCGATTATCTAAGCAGGTGCAAACACAAGGGTTAGTGCAACGGGCATTTCAAGCAGGTGGAACTGAAGCGTCTGAGGATTTAGAGAGCCGTTTGAATGCGTCTAAGGGTGGAGGTTCTCCTTTATCGGAGGACGTGAGAGGGTTTATGGAGCCGCGTTTTGGTTCTGACTTTAGTGGAGTGCGGGTGCATACGGGTGGTGAAGCGGTGCAGATGAATCAGGAGTTGGGCGCTCAGGCGTTTACTCACGGGCAGGATATTTTCTTTAACCAAGGGAAGTATAATCCCGGTTCAACCGATGGGAAGCTTTTGTTGGCACATGAAATGACTCATGTGGTACAGCAGACCGGTGCAGTCTCACCCAAGCAAGAACAGCAATCTATTCAATCAGAGAGTTCCGCCCACAAAGTACCTGGATATCTCCAATCGATTTTTTCTTCTCAACAAGGTAATACTGCCTTGTATCGCAAAGAATTACAAGATTTTCAGCAGGTAAACAGCAATAAAACTCTGGATCAATATCAATCTCAACTACAAGAACCTAATCAACGGGTTGAAATTACCCAAACTGCCCCTCTGCAACAAGCACGACTCATGATGCGGGGAAATTCTGCCCCAGGTAAACCGGGAAAGCAGGTCAGTTCAAAAGCCATGAGTCGCCTTGACAAGGCGAAAGAAGCAATTAAACACACTAAATCCGTGTTTTTATACGGTGCAGGTAATCAGACAAAAGCATTGAAGGCAACTAACTTTAACTCCCAGTTCCGTATGTTGGTTGTGCGTGACGATCCTCAGGTTCTTCAGGCTGTGGGTGAAACGAGTTTCTGGCAGTTGACTGACTCGGTGAAGCCTATTGCGGCTGCCAATCCGGAAGCCTTGACAGCAGCTAAGGCAGATCTCGCTCATGGTGGCAATTGTGGTGAACACGCTGAGGTTGCTTTTGATTACTTACGGGTTCAGGCTGTAGGTGAAACGCTCCACTGGTCTTCTAAACAGGGATTAGACCATGACTTTGTTCTTATGGGCGTAGCATCAGACACTGATGCGGACATTGTTGTGGCAGATCCTTGGCCAACAAGAGCTACTGCAACAACATGGGAAGATCACTTTGCCTATACATCAAAGCGTGAAAAAATCCAACTGAAACACAGCATGGTTGCAGATGGTCAAAATGTGAAAGCTGTTATTGCTGCTGGTCTCACACTTACTGATAAAGGTAAGCAGGTTGCAGCCCTGAAACGCTCTAATAAACAAACAAAAGAATTACTGAAACGCAGTAAGGAACTTCATTTCTGGACACATTCTGATGCCGCAGCAAAGGGACATGACTATGACTATCATACATGATTGCTGTCAGCATATCACAGTTTCTCTAAATACTTTGGTAACGGGCAAAGATACCCACAAGCAAGGCAAGGAATAATACTATGAAAGCTAGCAATTTAATTAGTTTGATTGCTGTGGTTATCTGGGGGTGTCAAACCTCTGCCAGCGTCAATTCTAGCCCTATTCCTTTAACTTCACAATTAAACCCCAAAGAAACACCTATGACAAATCCGATGAGACCCACAAATTCTGTTAGTTTCATTCCAGGACGGCCAATTAAGCCATCCAGTCAACTACTCAATTGGCTCAACAACGAAACGCAGACAGCTTCTGGCTCAAGAAAACGACTGCGACTTCCAGTGGTGATTTATTTCCAAGATTCCTACCGACTCGCCCTTGGTAATTCCTTTATCGGGACATCTGATCAAGACCGTGACCAAGACACTATTTTTTTGTCTCTTAGTGACGTTGCCATGAGCATATCACTTTTATCTACGTTGAGAGATATCTGCCCAAAAACGGTAAATTCATGTGCCGTATGGCTCGAAGGTTATTGGGGATCACTAATTGATTTTGACTTACCTGAACTATCTGCACTCAGACAAGATCAAGGAGAAAATACAAAATCGCCTTTTTCTGTTCTGAAAGTCCATGAACTGATTCAAGAACAACCAGAGCAGGATGAGGAGATAAGAGTGTTTATTGAGTCTCCGTCTCCGTGAATTTGGAGATTAAGCCTCACCCAGCTCAAGTCTTGACAGAAATTAAGTTTCCAACCGGAGAGGATAGCAGTGGCTAATTTTAGCCTAACCGATAGAGATGTTACTGACTTAACGAAATTTCAAGAACTGCTGCCAGATGTACGCAGCTACATTCGGCAATATGCACCATCTGACTGGCCTGAGTTTCGCTCAGTTTTGACGGCTGTCACGGATGAACCCTTAAGTGCGCTGGCAATTTTGCCGTTGGCAAGTTGTGCGGCGGTGGGCGGTAATCCACGAGAAGCGATTCCAGTAAGCGCTGCTTGGGTAGTCCTCAGTTTAGCTATGCGTATCTTAGATGATTTGCAGGATCAGGATCGGTCTGATGCGCTGTGGGCAACGATTGGTTTGGCTCGCAGCTTTAACTTCAGTGCAGCCCTCTATGCTTTATGCAATGAACTCCTAGCTCAAGCTGCATGGACTCCTGAGCTTTATCGAGTCATGAATCAACACTTTGCTCAAACAGGACTGCGCTTATTAAAAGGTCAAGATCGGGATCTATGCAATCTAACTCTCACGATTGAAGACTACTGGCATACGATAGAAGACAAAAATGCTAGTGCCTTTGTTTTAGCCTGTACTGCTGGTGGACTTTGCGGTACTGATCACCCAAAATTTCTTGATGCCTGTCGCAGGTTTGGATATCATCTTGGATTGGCTCTACAGTTGTTTGATGATTTTGAAGGAATTTGGGGACAATCTGGCAGGGGTGACTTGGTAATGGGTAAGATAACATTGCCAGTTATTTACGGTCTCAACGTAGCCCATAATCGGCGTGATGAACTCCAGAAACTAATCGATGATGCTAGTTTAGCGAAGGAATCAGAACGGATTCGTGAGATTCTCGATCAGATTAATACTCGTGATTTTATGATTTGGACAGCTTTGCAAGAGCGTAAAAAAGCGGTTGCAGCTTTAGAATCTTGTCCAGGTCAGCAGGGGGTTACGGCTTTAACTGCTTATGTAACTACAATTTTTGCCCACATTGAGGATGTTTTGAGGTAGCGCGATCGCGCTATTCTTGACCAAACCCAAAAATGTTTAGAGTTAGTAAGGCGATGGAGACGGTAAATTAAAATATCAAATCGGAGAAAAGGTATAAGGTGAAGGGGAATCTGTGCGATCGCGCTTGGGAATTTGTCCTGGAAAGCCCCATTTAACGAGACAGTAGATAGCAAAATTAGCTGTGTTAAAATGACAATCTAATAACGTGTAGGCGATGGCTGTTTTGGTTAGTGCGATCGCGGATACAGAAACGCCAACAGTACAGCCTCAGTCAGAATCAAGGATTTCAGTTGCTGATGTCGTCGGACAGAGAATGC
>CAZNNK010000736.1:1602-3917 GCA_964574085.1 uncultured Coleofasciculus sp. | reverse complement strand
CCATCAATTACCTATTATGTATGGGTTCACCAAGGTCGTATTGTCGCAACGGCTAATCGCTTAGATGGTCAAGGTTTAATCGCCCTGATTGAGCAGTACCAGTGGGTGAGCGATCGCGTGGTAGCCAAGCTAGTCCAATGGTGCTGTCCGACGGGAAAACCTCTGGGGTTGTGTCTCAAAAATCACGGTGTTTTACAAACCGAACATCTCAAGAAGTTATTCCAAGTTCAGGTATTACAGCAAATCGGTACCCTGTTCCATCTCAAAGATGCTCAATTTAAATTGGAGCAGAATGCACCCCTACCTGGGCGAGAAATGACGGGGTTGAGCATACCCGCCACCGAAGCCACATTAATGGGATTACGGGTGCTGCGAAACTGGGATATCCTAGCCGATAAATTACCCGATCCCAATAGCGGTTTAATCAGTAAAAAGACAGGTCAACTTCGTTCCCGATTAGATCCAGTCGAATGGCAGATTTGGGAGTACACAAAAGGGACAGTTTCGCTGAAAATGATTGCCAGGGAACTACGACTACCCCTAGAAAAAGTGCAGCAAATTGCGTTTGCTCTGATTACTGTCGGTTTAGCTGAAGAAGTGCCGTTATTCGTAGGAAATCTACCCACTCAATCCGTTGAACCCTTACCCGCGCAATTGACAGAAGAATCGGAAACCAAAACTCTTAGTCAATCTTTCGTACAAAACTTTATGAGTTTTTTGCGGAACAGTAAATCAAAACCGATATCCGTTGGAACTTAAGCACCAGTCTCATTAACCGCCTTGGGTTTCAACTTAAGTTTCATGAACCATGAACCATGAACCATGAACCGAACCATTATGCTGTTGCAACTTGTACCATTTCCTCTGGAGTTAAATGAGAATGAATGACTTCACCATCCCGAAACCACACAATACGCTTCGTCAAACGAGCAACATCCGGTTCGTGAGTCACCATCACCACCGTAATTCCCTCCTGATTGAGTTGGCTGAATAACCCAATTACTTCAGCCGTTGTATGAGAATCCAGCGCCCCGGTTGGTTCATCTGCCAACAGTAATACAGGTTGATTGACGATCGCGCGGGCAATGGCTACCCGTTGCTGTTGTCCGCCAGACAGTTGATTGGGCTTATTTAACTGGCGATTTTCCAAGCCCACCCGTTTTAACGCACTCATGGCGCGATCGCGCCGTTCTGGGGGGGAAATCCCAGCATACACCATGGGCAACATCACATTTTCCAAGGCGGTGAGTTGAGGGA
The DNA here is from genome assembly GCA_964574085.1 of uncultured Coleofasciculus sp. Taxonomy (GTDB): domain Bacteria; phylum Cyanobacteriota; class Cyanobacteriia; order Cyanobacteriales; family Coleofasciculaceae; genus Coleofasciculus. Next base: position 2,660 of record CAZNNK010000736.1, on the reverse strand, counting down.
GGAGGTGAAACTGCTGAAACACAAAGCCAATCTTGACATTGCGAATCCCAGCTAATTGGGCATCATTCAGATGAGAAACATCCACACCATCCAGGTAATAACGTCCAGACGTGGGTTGATCAAGACAGCCGATAACATTCATGACAGTTGATTTTCCCGAACCCGACGCCCCCATAATCGAGCAGTATTCACCTTTGTTTATGGTTAGATTTACTTGGCTGAGGGCTTTGACTTCTGTGTTACCCGTACCATAAACCTTAGAAATATTTTCTAGACGAATAATGAGGGGTGGTTCCACTGCCGTTGAATGAAGAGACGATGGAAAATTGATAGAGTCGTGCATAAAGTCCTACGGTTAATAAAGAAGACAATTGTAGGGGCGGGTTTAGGAACTCAATTATGTATTCACCGATAACTCAACAACAAAACCCGCCCTACCCACTGATAACGAACAAAAACCTAAATAGTATTTTTGGTTTATAATCATGATATTTCATCTGTAGGGGCGGGTTTAGGGACTCAATTATGTCTTCACCGATAACCAAACAACAAAACCCGCCCTACCCAATGATAACGGAATAACTATAGATAGACTGGGTAAATTCAATGCTGAAAAAACTGAGAGGTGGATTTTTAATGGGAATTGGCTATATGCTCTCCCCGTTGTCTTGGTGGAATGACTTATTTTTTAATATGCCCATTGCCTACCTTTTTGCCTATCTGTTCAGTTGGATTTTTCCTGACCTGTTTTTACCGCTCACCGCTGTTGGTTACTGGCTCTCCAATATTATAGGAATTTTAATGATGCAAATAGGGGCTACAGATATGTTTTTTGAGCAAAAGCAGCGGAATCCTAAAAAAGATTTACTCATTGGTTTTGGAGCATCAACGGTTTACACTTTAGTTGTTTTAGCACTCATGTATTTCCATGTTATCGAATCTCCTGTATTTTTGGTGGAGCAGTAGAACGGTTTTGTTTTTCATTGATTGGTGAGGTAGGGCGGGTTTTGTTTTTCATTGATTGGTGAGGTAGGGCGGGTTTTGTTTTTCATTGATTG
>CAZNNK010000736.1:0-1502 GCA_964574085.1 uncultured Coleofasciculus sp. | reverse complement strand
GTGAGGTAGGGCGGGTTTTGTTTTTCATTTAGTTCTGACTAACTGATTTTAGTTCCTAAACCCGCCCCTACAATTGTGCCTAAACTCGCCCCTACAATTGACAGATGTGCCATGGCACTCTAAGCACTTCTCAACGCTACAATTGGGTCAAGTTTTGCGGCTTGTCTGGCGGGAACGACGCCAAAAAATAAACCAATTCCTCCGGAAACGCCAACAGCCACGAGAATAGCAATGGGAGAAATTCCAGCTTTTAACGGCGAGAAAGCACCAACCAACACAATACCACTCACACCAATTGCGGTTCCAATAATTCCCCCGGCGGCGGAGAGAATAATTGCCTCAATCATAAACTGAATCAGGATATCCTGTTCTCTAGCACCCACGGCTTTTCGTAGTCCAATTTCCTGGGTTCGTTCCCTAACTGATACCAGCATAATGTTCATCACACCGATACCGCCAACAACTAAAGAAATGGCTGCGATCGCGGCGAGCATGATCGTTAATGCACCTGTCACCGTATTGACGATTTGTAAGATATCTTCCTGAGTCTGAACGCCAAAATCATCTTCACCCACAATTTTATGGCGTCGCCGCAGTAAGTTTTCAATTTGAAACTGAGCCGCACTAATACTATCTCTGTCCCTAGCTGAAACAGCAATCCAGCTCACTTGAACCCCATAAGGCGAAGTGCGTCCCCGCAATCGATTCGCCATCGTACTTAAAGGAATAAACACCGCATCATCCTGGTTATTTCCTAAAAAAGTCCCTTTGGGTTCCATCACCCCAATCACTTCAAAGCTAACATCTTTAATCCGCACCGATTGACCAATCGGATCTTGATAGCCAAATAATTTTTCGACCACTTCAGAACCGAGAATGACAACTTGGTTATTGCGTTTGATGTCAATATCGGTAAAAAACCGTCCTTTTTCAACATTAAAGCTGCGAACTGATAAAAATTCTGGGGTCGTTCCTACCACCAATGAATTACTATTGCGATTGCGGTAGGTGATTAAATATCTCAGATTAATTTGTGGGGCAACTTCGGCAATAGCTGGAACTTGAGTCGCGATCGCCTGAGCATCTTCCCAAACCAATGTTTTTGGAAAATCAACCGTGGTCTGTTGGGCTTCACGAGAGCCAGGAATAACAAATAAAACATTGGGTCCGAGGGCTTCAAACTGTTCAGAGGCGAGCTTTTGCGCTCCCTGTCCAATCCCCACCATCGCGATCACTGAGGCATTGCCAATAATAATGCCCAACATGGTTAAGCTACTGCGTAGCTTGTTCGCCATCAACGTGGTGGATGCCATTTTGATGCTTTCTACAATATCCATTGTGTGAATTATGAATTAGAGAGTTATGAATTATAGATTTTCCGGTTCGTCAGCTTTCCAGACACAAATACCCTTCTCCAAATACTGCTCGGATAAACTTTAATTTTATTTCATCTCCCCCATCTCCCCCATCTCCCCCATCTCCCCCATCTCCCCCATCTCCCC
>CAZNNK010000735.1:0-3925 GCA_964574085.1 uncultured Coleofasciculus sp. | reverse complement strand
TCCCTCAACCCTATTGGCAGGATAATTTCCCCGATCGCGCGGACGAAAATTGGCAGGGATTTGGTCTGGGTATTTACGCTTGAACTCTACAAACTTACCTGCGTCTCAAAGCGGATGGGTTTCCCTGCGAATTAGTCAAAGAATTTCCCGATGAAGGAATTGTTCTCATCCATCGCCATGCTTTAAGATCCCATCATCATACCCTGAAACCGGGACGAAATGTCCTACTGATCTGCCTCAAAGCCGAACTGAGACAATACCCTTATGCTCAACTCCATCTTGTCCAAAATCCTCTAGACACTCAAATAACGACAAACAGCTATTATATCCCCCATTGGACTCAACCGGGCTTAATTCCACGAGATCCAGCACGAGGCGATCGCGTGGAAACTATTGACTCAACGTCAAATAAACTGCCCAAATTGCCATCGCCCGCAGATAATGACCTGCCCGAAATGTGCCAACGGTGGTAATCGCTTCCGGCGTGCGGAATTGTAACCCATTTTCATAGACTTGTCTCACCACTGATTCAGTTAGTTTTAACGCTTCATCCTTCATCCCCAATTGAATTAAAAAGGCGGCTAGTCCAAAATTAATCCCAGTCCACACTTCTAAGGGATGCGTCGCATCCGGATGTTCAGGAGAACCATCGGGTTTTACCCCATTGGCTGCACCAAATTGGGCATTATGGAACTTTAAGAAACAAGACTCGTAAACCGTTTTTAATGCCGACTGGGTGCATTCGGCGGGAACAATATCCGGTAATCCTAATAATTGGGCATAAAATTGACCACAAAGTTGATCTGCCATCACCACATCGGAATCACTGTCGCTATCCAGGCGATAATATTGACCATTCCAGAGTTTTTCTTGATAAATGGGTTTTGCCTGTTGTAGCCATTGCTGATAGTCATTTAGGGTGTGTTGAATGACCTCTGGATCAGGTAGATTAATGGAAAAAACCAGGGTGTATTTATCCAGGAGAATTTGGGCGATCGCGCTGGCTGCTTCTAAGGCGGCTAACCAGAGTCCACCACAGTAAGCACTAACGCCCTGCAACTGCCAATCGTCAAACGTCTGATCCGGTGCGCCAGAGTTTTCTGGAATCCCATCCCCATCGTGATCAAAGGTTTTCAGATACGCCAACGCCTTGACAATCGCTGACCAACATTCGGCTAAAAATTCAATATCTTTTGACCCAGTAAAGACAAAGGTTCGATACACCTGCAAGACAAAATCACAGGGTAAATCTTTCCACTGATTACAATCTTGATAACTGGTATAGTTCGTCTTTTCCCAAGGATGTTCGTTGGCTGCGCCTAAATCATGGGGTGTCGCATTAGCCGCTTTACGAATCGCGGTGGCTTGGTTGTAACCAATAAGTCGAGGTGTATCATCACTGGTAGGAATTGCCCGGGCAAAGGTTTCCAGTACCGCTTTATCCAATCTTGACCACAGCATCGCCAGGGCAAACGACCCATACAGCCGCACATCTAAACTTTCGTACCAGCGATAATCAAAGGATTCCAACACCCCGAACTGACCCACGGGATTGCGTTCATTTGCCGAACTCCAAATTGTTCCCCCAGCCGATAGTAAATAGAGTTCATTAAACAGCGCCATTTTGAACCAATTGGGTAAATCCTGACGCTGTAAAATTGGATTTTGCCAGGATGCAATTCTTTCTTGCCAAAGGTCAGTATGTTTCAGGGCGGTGCGAACCATTGACCAGGCATTATTTCCGGTGCGCCCAAAGAAATCCGTATAACGGCGGTCATATTTAACCCCAGCCGAAAACTCAGTTACCGGAAAATCCCAGGCGAGGATAAAGGGGATTTTGCGGGTTCTACCTGGGCGCAGTCTCACCCGTACCGCGATCGCACCTGCAATTTGTTCTCCGGGTTCGGCGGGGGTTTCGTCTTGCACATCACTGAGACTCCCGTCACTGGCAAAGGTATTCCAGACTTCTGATCCATCCCCTGTGGGATTCCAGCGACAGTGATAAAATACCTCCTGACTGGGATTCGTCACCGTGGCAAAACAGAGTTGTCCTTCGCCTTCTTCAATTTCATCCCGCAACCTCACCCGATCTAACAGACAACCCACGCGAAAATTATCCACAATCCATTGATTATAATTCCCGGTGCTATTGCCCCAACGGGGTTGATACTCGTAAACTGGACTCCCATCATCCCGTACCTGAACGTGAGGATGCCTAATCGCGTTAGTAAACCAGCCCACCATATTCTGCCAGGTGAGCATAATACTTAAGATAATCGGCTGATCCGTGGGATTATGGGCAGTCCATTCAAACACCGCCACTGGATAACTGCTTTCCTGATAACACTCCGCCCAAATTGGGGAAAACTGTTGGCAGGTTAACTCTGTTTGAAATACATTCTCGTAGACAAACCAACTGCGGGGATAAAGGGCGTGATAGGTTCCCGTAGTAGCGTTTAACGTTTCCCCAGTGGGATACCATTGCCATTTGCCCAGACTGCCATCCTCTGGGGGTTCGGTGCAAAGGGCATAAGTTTGGGCATCTTGGTTTTCTGGCTGTTCAAACACACTAAACTGACAAGCTGGCAGACGTTTGAAGGTATGTTCTCCCCCATCCAGATGCCATAGATTAAAATCTCCCCGTGGCGATCGCCCTAAACAACCCGCGCCAAATCCGCCCAGGGGCATACCATGCCAGGGTCCATCATCCAGATTACTGGCATAGCGTACAGTATAGGGATTCTCCCAGCCCTGTCCAATTGGACGTTGCCAGGTACTCTCAGGGATAATTGGGCGCGGTGGTTGATAGATCATGCTTTCGATCTTACGGCGTAGTGGGTCGCTTGGACTATTTTGGATCAATCTGTAGAGACGCGCCATAGCGCTTAAACAGGTTCGTTCGTAGTTGCGCTTTAGCGCCCTAAGCGCTTTATCGTTAACTACAAACGCTTAATTCAGTTATGCCCATTGAGTTCCTGTGCATCGGATGTGGATCAAGCGAGGAGAACACCCACCAAAATTTTAGTCAACTTTAAGGCTTGCTTTGCTTTGCGATCGCACGTTGCCTCTCCAATCCAATTAAACCGCGATCGCCCCAGCAGGTGGTATTGCAGTTTCCCGTCTTATGCATTACATCGGTAAGGGCGCAAGGATGATGCCCCTACAGTTGGGTGTACCTCATCTGCTTAGGAACCGCAATATATGCTCAAATGGGAAATATTGATGTGTTCCGATTGACTTCATACTTCAGATGACAAACTCTCCCCAGCATCAGCCAAAGGACGACCCAATGCGGAGTGTCCATACCACGAACTTCCCCCAAATTCTCACCCAACTGGGGATTTCCTTAGTGGTTTCCACTTACCAAGCGGGTAAGTTAATCGTCCTCCGTGCTGATGGAGAACATATCAATACTCACTTCCGCATCTTCCAAAAACCCATGGGTTTAGCCGCTGACCGAGGTAGAATCGCCATTGGTACAGCCAACCAAGTGTGTGAACTCCGCAATGTACCAGCCGTCGCTCAAAAATTGGAACCTATCGGTAAACACGACGCTTGTTATCTTCCCCGCAATTCTCACATTACTGGGGATATTGATATCCATGAAATGGCATGGGCTCAACAAGAACTCTGGTTTATCAATACCCGTTTTTCTTGTTTATGTACTCTAGATTTTGACCACAGCTTTGTTCCCCGTTGGCGACCTGATTTTATCAGCGCCTTATCACCAGAAGACCGTTGTCATCTCAATGGTTTAGGGATGGTAAATAATTACCCCAAGTATGTCACGGCATTGGGAACAACGGATAGTCGAGGAGGCTGGCGAGAAAATAAGGTTTATGGTGGCGTATTGATGGACGTAGAGACAAATCAAGTGATTGTCCAGGGATTATCAATGCCTCACTCACCTCGCTGGTATCAAAAT
>CAZNNK010000734.1:0-3928 GCA_964574085.1 uncultured Coleofasciculus sp. | reverse complement strand
GTAAATACGCCTCCAATTCACCCATCAGATGTTTCGCCAATAAACGCGCCTGTAAAATCAACGCTCGGCGATAATCAACCTTCATCTCAAACACCGGATGCTTGAACTTGGTTAACTTGCGTTCTTCGTAAGCCTTAATAAACCGCTTTTTCATCTCATCCCCTAATAATACCGCCCCGCCGGGATGCTCAACAAATAAATCTGGCTTCAAGGATTCATTTCGCAGCAGCATTAACACCAACCCATCCACAAAAATAGCGCGAAACTCTTCCATTAAATCCAAGGCTAAATTCGCTCGCCCATAGCGTTCACTATGAAGAAATCCCTGATACGGATCAAGCCCCACCGTATGCAGCGCCGCCCGACAATCCCCATAGAGTAAGGCATAACCAAACCCTAACATGGCATTCACCGGATCAGTGGGCGGTTGACGAGTTCGCTTAGAAAAATCCCACGGCGTCTGTGCCAAAAGTTCGCCCAAGACACCAAAATAAGACGCCGCCCCCTGTCCTTCATAACCGCGAATTGAATTCAAGGAATCCGCCGTTCCGACCTGCTTTTGACAACATTTTAAGGATTTTAACGCCGTTTCTATGGGTTTTGACCGCTTGTCTTGGCGAGAAAATCGGGCTAAAATGGTATGTTGATTAAACAATTTACCCTGAACAAATTGTCGGGCAATCGCCAGAGTTTGATCGGGATCAAAACTAGCTTTATATTGGCGCGATCGCAATAAGGCATTGGGATTGGGTTCCGGTAGCAATGTGCCGATAGTTCGCCCATTTTCCGATAGATAACTGATCGGGATAGACCGCTGATTTAATATCCGCAAAGTTGGCGTGGTGAGAATGACTTGACCATAAACAACGACGGCTTCTAATTTACATAAGGGTATATCCATTAAGCGCTGTTTATGCTTAAACACTTCTAAGCGTTCATCCACTTGGCGGACTAGGGTATTTTGTTCAACCAGAAATAAAATTGACATGGTTTGTTCTTGGTCATTGGTGGTCATTTGATTAACCGGACGCTGAAGCATTAACAAGCAACACTAAGTAGTCGGACAAAAGAAAATGGCACTGTATTGATTTTTGTAAATTGCCCTCAAACCCTTACTGTTCCCTGTTCCCCGTTCCCTGTTCCCTAATCTCAACAGTTAACTTTAGTTGTGTCCACCTACTTATCTTGCCAATACTGTCTAGCTTTTTCGGTTTCTTTGGGTAAACAAACCTCAGATAAACTACATCCTCGACATTGAGGTTTATAAGGATTGGGCGGACAACTTCCAGTGATCAGCATCTCTCGCACGGCGACAATTGTCTGTTCAGTTTGCTGACGTAATTGGGGGGTCAGTTCCACGGCAATTCGTTGATGACTGGCGGCATAATACATATACGCCTGGGGAATTTTAACCGCTAACATTTCTTCTAATGCCAAGGCTTGGGCGCAGAGTTGGAGTTGGTCATTGCGCCATTTAGCACTGGGTCCGACTTTATACTCGACTGGATAAATTTGCCCATTCATTTCCTCGACTAAATCGGCTTTCCCGATTAACCCTAACTGATGGGCATATAAGGGCATCGCCCGCCATTGTTTAACCTCTGTTTCACTGGAAAATTCTCCTCCATCGACTCGTTGATGGTGGCGGGTGCCAGCGATGGTATATTCATTATCTATCCATTCTCCGGTGACATGGATATACCAGCAACATCGGGGACAATAGTCGTAGTTATTGAGGGCGGCGATGGGGACGAAAATTTCATCGGTATTCATGGTTTTTTTTAGATAAATTTGTCGCTCAATTTGTAGGTTGGGTTGAGGAACGAAACCCAACAGGTTAAGGGTGTAGGGTGCGTTAGCAAAGCGTAACGCACCATTTCAAACGATAGTAGTGAAACCCGCCCCTACAGACAGACGCGCCATGGCACGTCTCTACAACGTTACTCCTCTCGCGTGGTTTGTCCCATGCCAATTGTGGTTTTATATCCTGTGCCACAATAAAAGGCAAATCGACCTAAAATGGCGGCGGTTTGCTGCATAGTTTCATCTCCAGTAATTTCATAGGTTGCCCACCCTTTAAACCCTTTTTGTTTGAAACTGCCAAAGCGAACCGTTGTGGTTTGTAACTGGTAGTTGCTGATTTGAGAATGGGTAAACCAGTCGTCTGGGGAAAATACCTGGGGTAAAGGAATCGGTGCTACCTTTTGCCAGCGTTGTTGCCAAGTGTAAAATAGGGTTTCGGGTATGGGAAAAAGGGAGTTGCGGTGTTTTTGTTTAATCGCTGTGGGGGAATGCCATTTGAGTGTAATAAATCCTTGGGCGGGGATTTCGAGTAATTCTTGCCACGGTTGATAAGCAACCCAGGGATTTTCGGGTTTGGGTGAGGCTTCTACTTTTTCTAAGGTAATGGGTGTATGGGCTAAGATTAATTCTAAGGGTTGTATGCCAACCAAAACCCCTAATAATTCTCCTAACCGTTCCTCATCCAAGAGGGTTAAGCGCACCCGACAGGGTTGTCCCGGATGGATTTTACTGTCTTTTCCGGTGGTGAGGAGGGGGGATAGGGTAAAGGGTTTGTAGTCTTTTTGTTGATGCAATCCTTCGGCGTAGTCGGCGTCGAGGCGATGAAAGAGTTCAAATATTAATCCGTGTAACCATTTACCACTGGCGGCGCTGCGGGAGAGTTCGCTTTGGGGGAAAAAGTGAATCAGTAGACTGGCAGGCATGTTGGTTGGCTGTAAACAATCTATACTGGGATAATATCGGAGTAACTGTAGTCAATTGCGCTACAGTTTTGGCGGTTTGCCTAAAAAGGGGGATTGGGATGGCACTAAAGTGCCTACTACGAACGAACGAATGAACGAACGAATGAACGAATGAAGCGTTTATGACGAAGCGACAAAGTTCCTACGCCGCCACTGAACGAATGCTGTATCTGTTGCGGTATCTGTCAGAAAAACCCCATTCTATGGCTGAGTTACGCGATCGCTTACTCTATGATACGGCTCATAAGCCAGACCGGGTGACGGTTCAGAATGATTTGTCTCGGTTGAAGGATTGGGGATTTTCTCTGGAGGTGATTGAACAGCAGCGGGTTTTGACTCATCCGGCGTTTCCGGTTACTCTATCGGATTCTACTCTGGAGGCGTTGCGAATTGCCTTGAAGCTGTTAACGGATTCTGGATTAAGTCATTCGGCGGCGGCGTTAACGGAAATTACTCAATTGTTAACGGATTCGGGACGCCAGAAGCTGCAAGTGCGAACCGAGGTGAGTCTGGCGCCTAATGTGTTGATGGATTTTAGCGCGTATCAGGAGATTATTGGTAAACTTGAGTATGCGAGTCGGGTTTATCAACAGGTGGAGTTTGATTATCTGGCGCGGGAACGGGAAAAACCCCTGCATCATCAAATTGAACCGATGGGGTTGGATTGGAAAGATGGGCGATTGTATTTAACGGGGTATAAGGTGGGAAAAACCTATGAACAGTCGTTTCGGATTGACCGGATTGTTGGGGATGTGCAGGTATTGCCGTTTAAGTTTGTCCCCAAACCCCCTCGTACTTATCCGATTTCGTTTCGGGTTTGGGGGCGAATTGCGAAAGGGTACTCTAAACGATTTTATCAGGAAGATGAGCCGATTCCTGATCCGTGCGATCGCTATCCGGATGCTATGTTGATTCACGCCCAGACAACGAATTATTTTTGGGCTAAACGGCGTTTGTTGGGATATCTCCCGTTTGTGGAAGTTGTTGAACCGGGTGGGTTAGTCAAGGAGTTTGCTAAGATTGCTCAGGAAATGGTGGCGATTTATTCTATGTAGGGTCATGCTTGTCAACTTACGCTCAAAAAGAAAGCAATACCTTGATCTAACCCCACCCTAACCCTCCCCTTAGCAAGGGGAGGGAACCGATAGGAAGGAGGGAACATT
>CAZNNK010000733.1:0-3935 GCA_964574085.1 uncultured Coleofasciculus sp. | reverse complement strand
CCTTTACATAAACGTAGCTTGCTTCTCAAGGGAGCGAGTAGGACAAATGACGACCTTCACCGTTCACGTTAATTGTGTCCACCTACTTATTAGGGTCTTCCTCTCGGAAGCGGCTTAGTTAAAATGTTAGACTGAGTGAGCCAGTGTAAAGATTGTACAAAGATTGGGGACAGACCTAGACACAGGGATAGAGAACCCATCAAAATATACGTAGTGTACAACAATTCTTTTGACCCTTGTGACTAAGCTCAGGGCATCCTGTGGACTTGTGACTAAGGGCGGGTTTTATTGATAAGTTATCGGTTTCAGGCTCTCCTGAGCGGCTTGTACCTGCCTCTACACCATAACGTTTGACTTTCAAAGTAGCAGTACTCGGTGTAAAGGAATCTGCCACTCATTTAATCGTTCACTCACTCTTTAACTTATGTTTTCCATCTACATTCTGACCCACAACGAGGAACTAGATATTGCGGCTTGCATTGAGTCAGCTCAGCTATCGGATGATGTCATAGTGGTAGATTCCTACAGCACAGACCGTACTGTAGAAATTGCCTCCCGCTACCCCGTTCGTGTCGTGCAACATCAGTTTGAGAGTCATGGCAAGCAACGAACCTGGATGCTAGAAGCGATTCCCACAAAGTATCAATGGGTTTATATCTTAGAAGCCGATGAGCGAATGACTCCTCAACTGTTCCAAGAGTGTTTAGGGGCAATAAAACACCCAGATGCGGTTGGCTATTATGTGGCAGAACGAGTAATGTTTATGGGGAAATGGATTCGCCACAGTACCCAGTATCCTCGTTACCAAATGCGTCTATTCCAAAAAGGAAAAGTTTGGTTCACAGACTACGGTCACACAGAACGGGAAGTTTGTAATGGAGCAACCAGTTTTCTGCAAGAAACCTATCCTCACTATACTTGTAGTAAAGGGTTAAGTCGTTGGATAGAAAAGCACAATCGCTACTCCACCGATGAAGCAGCTGAGACACTGCGCCAGTTAGAACAGGGAAATGTCAATTGGTGGAACTTATTTTTTGGTCGCTCAGAAGTCGAACGGCGTCGAGCGCTCAAAGATTTATCCCTACGCTTACCGTTTAGACCCCTGTTACGGTGGATTTATATGTATTTCTTCCTGGGTGGTTGTCTGGATGGTAAAGCAGGAATGGCTTGGTGTACCTTGCAAGCGTTTTATGAATACTTAATTTTGCTGAAAGTCCAAGAAATGAAACAAATGCCACCGTCTCATCTGTCGCCAGCTCATCCAATGACTGTTCTATCAGATGTTAACGCTTCGGAGGTATCTAATAATTACCACCTACCTCCGACTCAACGGACATTAGCGTCCACTATTAAACCTTGAGATAAAGATAGACACACACCACCTTTTATCCCTAGTCAATACTATATCAACAAACTATTCTTCGTTTAGAGATTTTATCTCGATGCGGAGAATAGTATATTTTTTGTCGGGGCGCAAAGCTGGCATTGGTGTCACTTATAGCACTACGGGGACACGTTAGAACATAACTTGGTATCACCACCTTCACTTGAATAGCACGCTCCAGTCAGCATTTTTTTCATTGGAGTAAAAATTCACTAGAGTTTCATAAAGTGACTCAAATGCATAAAGAGTTGATGATCTCCTCAGATTTATCATGACATCGACGCAGTTTGTTGAATAAGATGAAAACAACTGAGCAAAGGTTAGGTTCAGCATCTAACACAACAAACTTCGTTAAGAGTCATACCTGAAACTCAGTGTTCCTTACACAATTAAATTGTACCTATGAATACTCAAACTTTTTCGCGCATAAAACAATTGGTAGCTCCCTTATCAATTGCGGCGACGATGGTACTAGGGATATCTGCCCAGGCTAATGCAATCGAACTCGGCATCGCTTCTGACTATAACGTATTTGTGCTAGGCGATGTGAATCAGAGTAATACGGATGCTGAGGGAAAAGTAGCCGTTGGCGGAAATGCCGATTTATTAAATTTTTATGCGGGAATGGCTCTCCCGACAGACGGAAACAATGGCGATGTCTTAATTGTTGGTAAAAATTTAGTCTTTGAAAACGGTCAAGTTCGAGGTAATGCAGTTTATGGGGAAACAGCGGAACTAATCAATGTAACCCGAGAAAATGGCGGAACGTTGCGCCAAGATAATCCAATTGACTTTGCTGCCGCTAGACAGGAACTACAAGCATTATCTCAATTTTTAGGAGGGTTAGAGACTACTGGTACGACAGACATAGCTGATGGTGGCATTACGTTGAATGGTTCAGATGAAGACCAGAATATCTTTCATCTAAATGCGTCGGATTTAAGCAATGCTAGCAACTTCAATCTTAATGTAGCTTCGGGTTCGACTGCCATTGTAAATATTAGTGGAGACGCCGCATCATTACAAGACTTTGGCTTCACTTTCAATGGTGGTATTGATAGACAGCAAGTTCTCTACAACTTCTATGAAGCTGAGGAACTGTCAGCTAGTGGCATAGGAATTCAAGGCAGTGTTTTGGCGCCTTTCGCTGCGTTTAACTTTGACAACGGTCAAATTAATGGAAACTTAATTACCGCTTCGCTAACGGGAGGGGGACAATCCAATAACTATCTCTTCAACGGTGAATTACCTGACCCAATAAGAATTACTCAAGTCAGTGAAACGGTGCCTGAACCAACGACATTAGCTGGATTAGGATTAGTCGCGGCTGTAGGTGTGGCTTCTCGCCGTAAAGGTAAGAAGAAAGTCTAAGGCTTAAATAAAACCCGGGTTAGGCATCAAACCTAGCCCCAGTTCATTTTTTCAGGCACTCCTCACACTATCGTCTCTGACTTAATCCCTTAGGTCAGGGATTTTTTTTGTTTTCGGCTACTGATGATGAGGACGCAGGGAGTGCGGCATCTCCAAACCATGAGCGTTCATTAACGATTCATCAGCCATGACTTGCTGGGGAGTTCCATCAGCAATAATTCGCCCTTCATCCAGTAAAAGCACGCGATCGCACACTTCGATAATCAGTTCTAAGTCATGGGAGGAAATCAGAATCGTTTGCTGGGCGGTTTGAAGAAAATTAATCACGCGACGACGATAGCGCATGTCTAGGTTCGCACTGGGTTCATCGTACAGAACCAATTGGGGACGCATGGCTAACACCCCTGCGATCGCCACCATGCATTTCTCTCCCCCAGAAAGATTGTGCGGTACTCGTTCTGACAGCATTTCCACACCAGCCAAAGACAGCGCCTGTTGAACGCGATGGTTGACCTCATCCTCTGACATCCCCATATTCTGGGGACCAAAGGCGACATCTTCCCATACGGATGGTAATAATAACTGGTCATTGGGATTCTGAAACACTAAGCCAATTTCCGGGCGAAACTCACCCACAACAACGGGTCTTCCAAATAAATCAATGTCTCCAGCGGCTGGTGTTAAAATACCACAGATTGACATAAATAACGTTGTCTTGCCTGCACCATTAGGTCCAATTAAACCAACTCGTTCTTCCGGATATATATTGAAATTGACTCTTTGTAAAACCTCAGGTCTATCTGGATAGGAGAAACTCAAACCAGAAATCGTGATCGCAGGTTCTTCAGCATTGTCTGGGTTAGATACAAGTTGTTGTTGTGGTCTCATAATTCGTCATTTGTCCTTCGTCATACTCGCTCCCGAAAAGAAGCAAGCTACATCTTATGTCATTTGTCATTCATAAGGATTGGAGAAATTTTTTCCGATTATTACCGCCTTTTTACCAGAATTTCAGCCATGACAAACCCAAGGGCGATCGCGACGGTTATTCCCAAGATAATTAAATCCCCACCAGAAACACGATTCATCTGATTAGGCGGTTTACGACGGTGCAGGGTATAACCAAACCCTCGCAATATCATCGCTTGATAAACCTGCTGTGACTGGTTGTAACTGCGAA
>CAZNNK010000732.1:0-3935 GCA_964574085.1 uncultured Coleofasciculus sp. | reverse complement strand
CCCTGCTCCCCCTGCTTCCAGACGTAGCATGCTACGTCTCTACATTGCTTCCCTAAATTTTTCATGAGCATTACCCGTAAATGGTCTGCTAAACAGCAACGAGCCTTGGAGATTTTGATTCGCCTGAAGCGATTGTATCCAGATGCTCGCTGTACGCTCAACTATGACACTCCTGTACAGTTACTGGTGGCGACGATTCTCTCGGCACAATGTACGGATGAACGAGTGAATCAGGTGACACCGGAATTGTTTCGACAATTCCCGAATGCTAGAGCGATCGCGCAGGCGGATATTGAGGTGTTAGAAGCCTTGGTACGTCCAACTGGATTCTATCGCAATAAGGCGAAAAATATTCAAGGGGCTTGTCGGATGATTGTTGCTGAGTTTGGCGGTCAGATTCCCAGGCGTATCGAATTACTGCTGAAATTACCCGGTGTAGCTCGCAAAACTGCCAATGTTGTGCTAGCGAATGCCTTTGATATCCACGAGGGGGTGACAGTGGATACTCATGTTAAGCGTTTGACTCAGCGTCTCGGCTTAACGGAACATAGTGACCCCACTCGCATCGAACGTGATTTAATGCGACTTTTACCTGTGGAAGACTGGGAAAATTGGTCAATTCGCCTCATTTACCATGGTCGGGCAATTTGTCAGGCGAAGAAACCGCAGTGCGACGCTTGTGTGCTGGTGGATTTATGTCCCAGTGCTAGGGTTGAGGGGTGATGGGGAAGATGGGGAAGATGGGGAAGATGGGGAAGATGAGGAAGATGGGGAAGATGAGGAAGATGGGGAAGATGGGGAAGATGGGGAAGATGGGGAAGATGGGAGACAAAATTTCTATAACCCATTACCCTATTGCCTATTGCCTATTGCCTATTGCCTATTGCCTATTGCCTATTGCCTGACAAATGACAAAGGACGAATGACAAAGATAAGATAGGGAACAGTGTCTTTATTTAGGGAAACGCCAAAGACTCATGGCTAAAAAAGGAATGATTGAGCGCGAGAAAAAGCGCCAGAAGCTGGTTGAGAAGTATGCGGCTAAACGCGCAGCATTGAAAGAACAGTTTGATAATGCCTCCTCTCCAGCCGAGAAACTAGAAATTCATCGCAAGATCCAACAGCTACCCCGCAGTAGTGCGCCGAATCGGGTACGGAATCGCTGTTGGGTAACCGGACGCCCCCGTGGCTACTATCGGGATTTTGGTCTATCTCGCCATGTGCTGCGGGAATGGGCGCATAAAGGATTACTACCCGGTGTGGTTAAATCGAGTTGGTAGGTTTGGGTCATTGGTCAATCGTTCTTACCGAAAGACAAAGGACAAATGACCAATGACGCATCCCTAATTTCCACAGCAACGGTCAATCCCCAGACTGTCGAGGAGTAAATCGCTGACGGCGTTGGCGATCGCGAATTCACTGTAGAAGCTTTCTCGGAAGTCGAAGGCTTGCATTTCGGTGACGATGGCAATAACTAACGCGCCGACATCGTTTTCGCCTTCTAAGCGTTGGCGGACAAAGATTTGGGAGGCGCGATCGGCAATGTCCTGATTCGCTGGTTCTGGTATAAATTCATGATCCAGCCAGTGAACCAAAGCGTCTCGCAACCATTTTCCTTCCTGCTGGGCATTTTCAGCAGGGGGAAGGGTAACGGGGGGTATGGGTTCAGCCATAAAATGTTAAAAGTTAGCCGTCTACAGTCAAAACATTCTCGTTGGGGAGGGGAAAGTGACGATTTTGGAGACATCAGCGGTTCGTCATATAAACCTGATTGTCAATAATTGCCAAGTCCTCGTCGTGTGACCCTCTTGGTCGCGACTCATCGGTTCTATCTCCCTTGTCTCCCCTATATGCTACATTTGACTACAACTTGGTATTAACCAAACATACTGTTGAAATTTTGTCAACCTCAACAATTGAGGTCGTGTAAGCAGCATCATTGAGAAAGATTATTTTTAAGCATAGCGAAATTATGGGCGATCGGGAAAATCTTAAACTGAAGTTGAGCGATTCGAGAACAGGGACTCTCAAGCGAGTTCGATCATTATGGAGTTAACGATTCCGACAATAATCCAAGGATATGCTCAAGGCTACTTTTTAATGGCGGATGAAACCGGATCATTAGGGTGGTACTCCAGTCGCCATCGAGCCATCATTCCCTTAGACGAACGGTTTCGCTATCCTAAATCTCTACAGCGGGTTTTAAATCAGCAGCGGTTTAGCACGGCAATTAACCGAGACTTTAAAGGCGTTGTCGCTGGTTGTGCTAATCGGGAAAGCACTTGGATTTCGCCGGAACTCCAGGAAATTTATTGGTTACTTTATCAAGAAGGTTGGGCGTATAGCTTTGAAACCTGGCAAGGAAATGAACTAGCCGGTGGAATTTTAGGCATTGTCATTGGCGGCGCATTTATTGGCGAATCCATGTTTTACCGGATTCCCGAAGGCTCAAAAGTGGCGTTAGTCAAATTAGTCGAGCGGTTGCGATCGCGCGGCTTTTTGTTGTTTGATGTACAAATGATGAATCCTCACTTGGCTCGCTTTGGCGCTTGTACGATAGAGGAGCAAGAGTATCAGGTGATGCTACGACAGGCGTTGCGACGACGATGTTATTTTGATCGGATTCCGGTGTGAATGTTCAAGGAAGCGGAGAAGGGGAGAGGCAAAAGAAAAGGGAACAGGCTTTATTGCTACAGTTTCAATCCCCTGTTGAGGTAAGATTCTGTAATCGCGGAGGCTTGCAGTCCCAGGATTTTGAAACTAATGGGTAAAATCGAAAGCACTTGTTGGATCTCCCCCATCTCCTCTGGTTCAAGAACTTGACTTTAACAACAAGCGCCACTCTTTTTTCAAACAGTGCAACACATCAGGCTCAAAGAGGACGACTTTTTGGTTGTCGGGAAACTTCCCTTTACACAAGCGCACGGCAATTTGCCCTAAGCTTTCACTAAACAGAATCTGCTTAAATAACAGATTATCTGTCATCTCGATCAGATGAACTGCTGTCGCAAATTCTCCTTCTAAATCAAAACCAACATTGAGCTTGATGTGATGGATTTCGTGAATGCAGCGAAACATTAGGTTAATATCTGAACCTAAAAGTTTAGAGTTGTTGAACTGAGTGGTAATCATTAGTTTACCTTGGTCATAATCCCTATAGATATGCTCTAAGCTCAGTTCTGTTTCTTTCATGTAAGGAAAAAAATCGACGTACTGAAACTCTATTCCCTGTAATTCTACCTGTGCTATATCCACGATAAGTTGACGGAAGCCTTTCACGACGGAAGGCGATAGATCATACGCTGGGGTATCAATATAATACCGAGCAATGTCTTCAAGATTCATGTTTTTTTCTTAGATGCAACCAACTGACAATCAAAATCGCCAGACAACATAATCATTGACCTGGCTAGCTGAGGGATTACCCTCACAGAATTCACCCATTTCAATTGTGGGAGATCTCAGCCCAAAATACATCCATGGAACTACGGAAATTTTTGGGTAATGTTCATGGAAAAGTCCGCGTGAATTCACCGACGGAGATTTATTTATAAAGTCAATATATAGAAAAGCTAGACAACTAGCAATGCCGTGGTACAATGAAGGTTTTAATTACCTGGACATAAAATCTGTACGATGTACTAAAAAATGTTAAGGAGCCTCAAATTCTTAAATCACAAAGAGCATTGCACCCGCTGCAAATGCCATTCCCCAGTTCCCAGAAGCACACCCACACCCATAATTAACGCCGCATTCATCTGGGAAGCACCTTGAGAAATCGCTGCATCTTTACCCGGTACAATTAGCGAAAACGACGTTGCGGCTAGCATCACCCCAGCCCCGAATCCTAAGGCGATCGCTTGTAATATCATGTCCGCCAAAATAACCATAATATCCTTCTTCCTTGCAACCTTGCTTCTTCCCTTCTGCCCTGG
>CAZNNK010000731.1:0-3942 GCA_964574085.1 uncultured Coleofasciculus sp. | reverse complement strand
CCTTGGATATCCTCTGCACCCAATTTGGCTTATCTGCCTGCGATCGCGATATCCTCCTCCTATGTGTAGGTATGGAACTCGACCCCGATTTCCCGTCACTCTGTTGTCAAGCCAGTGGTGACTCCCAGAATAATTACCCGACCCTGAGTTTAGCCTTATCTGTCTTACCCAACATCAGTTTAAGCGTCCTAGGACGACAATCCCCCTTACAATACTGGCAACTAATTGAAATCGCTCCCGGTGTAACCTTAACCCAATCGCCCCTCCGAATTGACCCGCGTATCCTCTGCTATCTTTTAGGCGAACCCAGCATCGATGCTCAACTTGATGAGCGAGTTAAACTCCTGGATCTTGGCTTAACCGGAGAATTAGCCCTTCCCCCATCTCATCAGCAAATCGCTCAGATCATTGCTTCGGCTTGGTCTGAATCTACCCCCACCTCTAACCTGCCAATTATCGAATTGTCTGGCTCAGATTTGACCACAAAACGCCGAATTGCTGCTGAAGCCACAACGTTATTTGGTTGTTCTATCCGTCGTATGTCAGTAACGGTAATTCCCTCGGATTCCACCCAACTGCATCAACTACGGCGACGCTGGGAACGGGAAGCTATCTTAACCAATTGTGTATTGTTCCTCGAATGTGACTCTCTGAACATGGGAGATACACCAGGAGTATCACTGATTTCTCAATTCATCGCTGAAATCAATACACCTGTAATCCTGAGTAGTCAACAGCGACTTCCCGTAACAGAGCGATCGCTAACCACCTACGATATACCCAAACTCACTCTCCAAGAACAACGTTCCCTATTTTTCACCTATCTAGCAGACAACGGAAACGAACTCAATGGCGACGTTAATCGCTTAATCGCCCAATTCAATCTCAGCCAAAGTGCGATTCATTCCGTCTGTACCCAAGCCATCCATCAGGTTAACCGCAATGGTCACACCAGTCTGGGAACAACCCTGTGGAATACCAGCCGCCACCAAGCCCGTCCTCGCCTAGATGCACTCGCCCAACGCATTGAAACGCCAATGACGTGGGATGACCTGATTCTGCCAGAATCCCAACTCAAAACCCTGAAGGAAATTGTCGCCCACACCCGCCAACGCGCCAAAGTCTATCAGGATTGGGGGATGGGTGGAAAACAGAGTCGAGGACTGGGACTCACAGCGTTATTTTATGGTCAAAGTGGTACAGGTAAAACCACTGCTGCTGAAATTATTGCCAAAGAACTGCACCTCGATTTGTACCGCATTGATCTGAGTGCAGTTGTCAGTAAATATATCGGAGAAACGGAGAAAAACCTAGCTCAAATCTTTGACGCGGCTGAAGTCGGCGGCGTAGTCCTATTATTCGACGAAGCCGACTCTTTATTTGCCAAACGCGGTCAAGTCAAAGAAGCCCGCGATCGCTATGCTAACCAAGAAGTCAGTTATCTACTCCAACGCTTAGAAAGCTATCAAGGGTTGGCGATTCTCACGACCAACTTAAGAGACTCCATTGACTCAGCCTTTGAGCGACGGTTGCGTTTTGTACTGGAATTTCCCTTCCCGGATGCAATGCAACGAGAGCAGATTTGGCGGCGCGTCTTTCCCAAGTCTACTCCTACCCGACGATTGAATTTTGAGAAGTTAGCGCGGCTGGCTGTTTCCGGAGGTAGTATCCACAATATTGCTTTAGCCGCAGCCTTTCTCGCCGCTGAAGCCTCAGAACCAGTGGGAATGAAGCATCTATTGGCAGCGGCGCAAACTGAAGGGATCAAGATGCAGATTCAAACTGTGATTAGTGTTGGTACTCAGGATTGGCTGGAGCCATCGAACTCTAAATCTAAGTCAAAATCTAAATCCAAATCTAAATAAGTCAAACTATATTTGCCACTCCCTCAGTCGTGGGTTTGACAAAATCAACGCGATATGTAGGCGTTCGCTCTCGCATAGTTACAGTACAAGTGATCTAAAAGCCTCCTATTCATTTGTCATTCGTTTTATCCAGAAATTCTCGCCCTCAAAATTGACTCTCTTGTATTTAGGGCTGAATAAGCAGGGAAGACGCGCCATGGCGCGTCTCTACACGGGCTGGGGTGATATGATGTCCGGATCCATCACCCATAATAAAAACTTCTCCCCATCTCCCCCTCACCCCATCTCCCCCTCCTAACAGGTGTAGGTTTTTTATTTTAGGGTGGAGACAAGACAAGGAGGACAAGGAAGGAAAGAAGACAAGGGGGGAAAACCGTACAGAATTTGGTTCGGTCAAACTAACTTCTAAAAGCAGAAACGCCCTATTTTTCGTTCTCACTCTTCCTTGTCTACTGGTCTACCTGTCTTCCTTGTCTTACCTGAACCGCAATCTTAAAAAACCTACCCTTGTGAGATCTCCCCCTCACCCTAATTATGGGTATTCAACCGGACATGATATGAGGGGTTTAGATTAAGTTGACCCGGATAACCGACGTGCGCCCCAGAACACTCATTGGGGGTTGAGCCAAGGAAACCGAATAAAATCTTAGGCTAAAGCCCTTACTACAAACAAATCCAAACACTATTCCACCTTCATCGCCTTAGCTAATTCCGCCGCGACTAATGGTCGAGAAAACTGCGGCGGCGGTAACTCACCTTTGCGTAACATTTCCCGGACTTTGGTTCCTGATAAATGAATCCGTTGATCGGGAGTGCTGGGACTTGTCTTGGCGGTTGCCATTGTCTCCGTCACTTCGCAGTAAAAAGCGTGTTCAAATTTTAGCGGTATAATTCCTAATTCATCCGGCTCAAACTCTTCAAAAATATGTTGAGCATCGTAGGTGCCATAATAGTCACCCACACCCGCATGATCACGCCCGACAATAAAATGAGTACACCCGTAATTCTTACGCACGATCGCGTGGAAAATGGCTTCCCTTGGACCGGCATAACGCATCGCAGCGGGGTTAATCGCTAAAATTACCCGGTTTTGGGGAAAATAGTTGTCTTTCATAATTTCATAGCAACGCATCCGTACATCAGCAGGGATATCGTCGCTTTTGGTGGCACCCACTAAGGGATGCAGAAATAACCCATCCACGATTTCCAAAGCACATTTAATAATATATTCATGCGCCCGGTGGATGGGATTCCGGGTTTGGAACCCTACCACGGTTTTCCAGCCTCGTTCTTTAAACAACGTCCGCGATTGAGCCGGGTCAATTTGATATTTCGGAAATAGGGGATGGGGATACCGTTGCAATAACCAAACCGGACCGGCTAGATTCACATCTCCTTGGTTATAAACCACCTTGACACCGGGATGCTTTTCCTCATCAGTGCGGTACACATTTTCCGCTTCCCGCTTTTTGTCATAGCGATATTTCTGGGTGAGTTCTAAAACGCCAGCAAAATGTCCATTCTGGTCATCCAGACGCACTAAACTGCCTTCCTTTAACGGTTCAGCCACGTCCTCAGTAACGGACAGAGTAACCGGGATAGACCAAGGTAAACCACTTGCCAGACGCATATTATCCACGACTGACTCATAATCCCCTTGCTCCATAAACCCAGTCAAGGGACTAAATCCACCGATCGCGATTAAGTCTAAATCCGAAGTAGCCCAGGCATCAAGTTGCACTCTGGGTAGAGAATCGGCTTTCTCCAAAAATTCTGACCGCTGTTGGTCTGAAGCAATGCGATTGATTAGTTGACCCCCATGAGGGGCGATTCCATCCGAATGCTTACTCAATGTCTTTTCCTTTCTTGCGTCAACTGCACCTCCAAAATAATCTGCTTGATGGGTAATGGGCAATTATTTGTCATTTGTCCTTGGTTGATTGTTCAGGGTTCATTGTTGGTTGTTCTGGGTTGGGTGCCTTTGAAAATGCTTCTCTCCCCCATCTCCCCCATCTCCCCCATCTCCCCCATCTCCCCCATCCTAACAGGTGTAGGTTTTTTATTTTAGGGTGGAGAC
>CAZNNK010000730.1:0-3946 GCA_964574085.1 uncultured Coleofasciculus sp. | reverse complement strand
CGTCCCCACTTCACTTTGACCATAGATAACAGAGACCAATACCGTATTCGGTTGCAGGGCATCTTCCAAGTCGCGGGGATTCACTCGTCCCTGTTTATCCACAGGCAATCGAGTCACTTGCCAGCCCCAGGTTTCCAACCAGCGCACAGGTTGTGCGATCGCGGAATGTTCTACGCTAGAAATTACAATATGCTGAGGCGTCCTGTAATTTTGGGCAATCCCCATAATGGCTAGATTATCCGCCTCTGTGCCACCTGAGGTAAAAATCAGCGCATCGGCTGGTGCATTAATTAAGCCCGCCACTTGCATTCTCGACTGTTCCACGACAGTAGCCGATCGTTGTCCCCACTCATGTAAGCTAGAGGGATTACCCCACTGCTGAGTCAATACCCCTTGCATCGCCGCGATCGCTTCTGGGCGGGGGGGTGTCGTGGCACTGTAATCGAGATAGATTTGCATAGTTGTTATAGTGTCATTTGTCTTTCGTCATTTGTCCTTTGTCATTTGTCCTTCGTCATTTGTCAGGGAACAGTTAACAGGTAAGGTAGAGTTTTGAGTTAACTTCCCCATCTTCCAGACGTGCCAGGGCACGTCTCTACTCACCGGGTTTATCCACATTGTAGTCCTCGTGAGACAAGACAGCGCGGGGAACAAGTGAATTCCCGCCGTCATCACAAATCATCCGATAGTTGCGAGTCACTGGGATACTGACAATTCCCCGATTGTGGCGTAGTCGCTTACCGCCAAAGTCTCGGTAGTTCTTTTGTTCTTTTAAACCAGCAATAATCACACGGGCTTTGACCACCACATGGGTGGGCAAATCCTTTAAGTCAATGGGATCGTTGTCAAAAGTGGACTCCCATTCTTGCTTTTGTTGCTTTTTAGCTTCCCGTGCCTTGTTTTCTTGTTCACATCGGTGGCAGGTTTGACCATACCCCTTATGACCACACGGAAATGTCTTTTTTCGTCTCGCCATAAAACGGTGGGATGGGTTCAAACCCTGGACGTGACCATGTTATCTTCCTGGTAGTGATTTCCCGCATTCAGGTTGTGGAAAACGTGATTTAAGTTGTTCATGTATTTTTATGTTAATTCAATCGGGACAAATCCTTGAGCTTTATTTTAAATTGACTTAGGAGAACACCGATATTGACCTCCGACTCGGTTTATGTACCCGTAGATGATTAAAAATAATCACACCTATAAGTGAATCTAATATGGATTCAATGACTCAATCCTACTGGTATCAAGCTATCATCTGGCTCATTGTACTCACTCTGTCTGCTTGTCAACCTCCTCGTGATCAAGTTCATCGTCCACCTCCCTTACCCCAAGATCCCTTTGTTCAGGTCTACTTTAACCATTCCCCCTCGACAACCTACAAGGAACCCTATCGCTCAGTGACTCGACCGGGGGATAATTTAGAACGGATTATTGTCCAAGCGATCGCGACGGCTCAATCCACTGTCGATGTTGCTGTCCAAGAGTTACGCTTGCCGCAAATTGCTCAAGCCTTAGTCAAACGACATCAAGCGGGGGTTAGGGTCAGGGTGATCCTGGAAAATACCTACAACCGCCCTTGGAGTGAAGTATCGCCGACAGAAATTGCCAAACTTCCGTCTCGGGAACGCGATCGCGCCCAAGAGAATTTACGGTTAATTGACCGTAATAATGATGGCAAGCTGACCCCGGCTGAAATTAACCAACGGGATGCTCTAGTTATTTTACGCAATGCTGGCGTTCCTATCCTAGACGATACGGCTGATGGCTCTCAAGGTAGCGGCTTAATGCACCACAAGTTTGTTGTTGTGGATGGATACACGATTATAGTTACCTCCGCTAACTTTACCATCAGTGACATTCATGGCGATTTTCAAGCACCGGATAGTCGGGGTAATGCCAACAATCTCCTCAAAATTGAGAGTGTGGAATTAGCCAATTCCTTTACAGAAGAATTTAACCAGATGTGGGGAGATGGACCCGGTGGCGCACCCGATAGTCAGTTTGGCGTCAAAAAGTCACAACGTCCTATACAAAAGGTTACACTGGGAGATACTACCCTGGCGGTCAAGTTTTCGCCTACGTCACCGACTCAACCCTGGAGTCAAAGTAGTAATGGTTTCATTGATCAAATCCTGCAAAGTGCTGCCCAAACCATTGAACTGGCATTATTTGTCTTTTCCGAACAGCGATTGGCAGATCAGTTACAAACTGCCCATGAACAGGGTGTCCAAGTTCAGGCGTTAATCGACCCCAGTTTTGCCTATCGCTACTACAGCGAAGGACTGGATTTATTAGGTGTGGCGCTGAGTCATCAATGTCGCTACGAAGCCCGTAATCGCCCTTGGCACGATCCGATCGCCACAGTTGGTGTTCCCCAGTTACCATCAGGGGATCTGTTACATCATAAGTTTGGGGTGGTAGATCGGGAAATAGTGATTACCGGGTCTCATAATTGGTCAGCCTCAGCCAATACTCAAAACGACGAGACGCTGTTAGTGATTGATAGTCATTTAGTCGCCGCTCATTTTGAACGTGAATTTGAACGTCTCTATACGAATGCCATACTGGGTGTTCCGGTGGCGGTTCAGCGAAGGATTCAGAACCAGCAGCAATCCTGTCCCCAGATTACTCAGGCAAACGATCCGAACGCCCCAAGTTTTAGGGGGATCGTCAACCTCAACACCGCCACCCAAGAGGAACTGGAAACCTTACCCGGAATCGGACCCAAGCTGGCTGAGCGAATTATTACGGCGCGATCGCAAAAGCCCTTCACGTCATTGGCTGACCTTGACCGGGTTTCGGGAATCGGACCCCATCTACTCCAGCAGTTAGATGGGCGAGTGACCTGGTAATCCTTTCATTCACCCGGATGGAGGAAGGCAAAAGACAAGCTTTAATAGCGCTTAACGACTTGCGCCATTTTGCGCTGATCCTCACGCCGCCTAATGGTCTCGCGCTTGTCGTGTAATTTTTTCCCTTTACACAGACCTAGGCTTACTTTTACCAAGCCTCGCTTCAAATAGAGTTTTAACGGTATCAGCGTTAAGCCCTGTTGTTCTACCTTACCCACAAGTTTGCTGATTTCTTGCTTATGCAGCAACAGTTTACGGGTGCGAACTGGGTCATGATTGAAGTAGAGGCTGCTACTGGTATACGGTGAGACATGTACATTCAGCAGCCAAGCCTCACCATTGCGAATGAGGGCGTACCCATCTCGCAAATTGACCCGACCCTCGCGAATGGACTTAACTTCTGTCCCTTTTAGTTCGATGCCCGCTTCGTAAGACTCTAGAATATGGTAGCGGAACCGTGCTTGCCGATTATCGGCAACAACTTTGAATCCTTTACTTTTATCACTCATACTAATCACCTTAGCGTCTGATACTGGAAATTGTTGTGTTAAACAATCGCCCCAGGAAACCCTGATAATGTAAACTTTTGTTAAAAGCTTGACAATTCCCGGCAAAACCGTAAAAATAGATACAGAACAAAGAAATCGTTCATCTCTCTAGCCATCAATCAATTAGCCGTGAACGATGATTAGGGAGACGGAAGTAGGGACAACTCCCGAAGGAACGCGCCTCATCTCACTACAGTTGCATTACGAGGCGAAGACCATGAAACTTACTTATCGCGGTAACAAATACGAATACAATCCCCCTACGGTAGAAACGGTTGAATCAAACGCTGCGGGTAAGTATCGGGGTTGGGACTGGCGATTCCGCAATTTGAAAAATCCGCCAGTGTTACAACCGCGAGTCAACCTGCAATATCGCGGCGTTCGTTATCAAACACCAGGGACTGTTGCTAGTCAGGGTGTTGCGTCAGAAAAAGCACCCGCTTTAGTGTCCGGTCAAGATAAAGCTCGTTCGCGGATGAGCAAGCAGCAACGAGTCCTGAAAAACCGTCAGCTTTCGATGTTGTACCGTTCAGCGACAGAAGT
>CAZNNK010000729.1:0-3947 GCA_964574085.1 uncultured Coleofasciculus sp. | reverse complement strand
GGGGAAGATGGGGAAGATGGGGAAGATGAGGGAGATGGGGGAGATGGGGAAGATGGGGAAGAGTGTGTAGGGGCGGGTTTTACCATTAACATTTGGTTGTCACCCTGATATAACTAAACCCGCCCCGATTAGAGTGCAGGTCATCTTCGACATAAGACATAAGACATAAGACAATCAACAATCCGATAAATTAAGAGAAAGCTGCACATAATCACTCCCTGTATCACCCTCTGTCTGAATTTTTACCTCTTTTGAACAAGCATCAAGTCGTTGACAAGACGTCTCTAACACCTCACAACTTCGCGCCAACCATTGCTGAAAGACCTCAAACCGCCCATCTGATGGATGCACCACCTGATACACACGCACCCGCTTTAAACGCTTACTATCACGACCAATACATTCAAGTCCATAGCCAATTTTATCCAACAAACGCCGCACAATCCGAATCGGTGTGGCATTTCGCGCCAATCCAATCCCCAACGTGGTTTTAATCGACGCCCGATTTGATAATGCCAATTGCGCCATCGCCTGCAAATCCTCATCGGTTCCTCTTAATTCACGCCCCCTATCTGTCAGCAACACTGGAACTCCCAAAAGTTCCATCGTTCCTACCGCCGCCCCCAATTGAGAACGATTAAAATCGGGTAAGAAAATACTCCCACCCCCTAACTCAATCAATCGACGTGCCATTGCTGCATCCCGTTGCGCTAAATGATCTCGCCCTAAGGTGAGAAAATAATGGAGTAATAGCTTTTGATACCAACCCTGATCATCCTTAGCCACCAACTGGGCAGTTACTGGAATCCGATACCGCTGCTTTAACTCATACTTGCGAATCGCCCGTCGTTGGGCAAGGGTTTTCACTAATCGTTTTTGTCCAGTATTATACTGTTTATCACTGAGATCTTTAGCCCGGGCGATCGCTAAACATTCGGCTTGATAGTTTTGGTCTTTTACTGCTGCGATTACCGCCGTCAGCGAATCGGGTTTATCCTTCCCCTCTATCTGAGAAGCCGAGGAAACCATAACCTCTCCCCCCGTCTCATCCTCAGAAGCCTCAACCACCTGATGCCCTTCGCCACGCAGCGCCGCCAGTACCGATTCCCGATACTGAAACATGGACGCATTATGCCTTACCGCCATTCTTGCCCAACACAATAGCGATTCGGCTTGAAAACCCGTCTCAATATCATCCAGGGCATCAAAATCGGATTGTTGTAATAATCGAATATTAACCTGAGTTAAACGGCGTCCTGATGTCAGCAAAGCCGGAATCGACGTAGAACCATTGCCCACCCGATTAAACCCACAGGGCGCCACCCAGAGAAACCGAGGCAAATTTTGCCGCACCCGCCCCAACGCCTGACGCACCGAGTTCTCACTTTGTACCCCAATCGCAATTCCCCAAACCGAGGTGAAATGTCCCTGTAATTCAATGCTGACTCCCGTCTCAATCACTGGACTCGCCAGAACAATATCATACTGACTCAACACCCCATCCAAATCCCGCATACAGCCATACGCCGGATGCGTCGGTTCCGCCAGGGATTCCGAATCAATGCGGAGAATCTTCGCCTGGGGAAATCGAGAACGCAGATAGGCTTCCAAGGTACAGGTTCCCCACTGACTCCCCCGTTTCTGGGCGGAAAGGCATACAAAAGGTTTCCCTCCGGCTGCAATGTGTCGTTCCAAATCCTGAATCAAGCGTTCTGGCTTCGGTTCGGGATAATAGTTGACCCGCCAGGATTCAGACGGGCTGGGTTTCCAGGTATTGTGAATAATATAAGGATGCTGAGGAATCCCCGATAACGAAATCAAGTAATCGAGAGAAACATCACTCAAATCCGCATCCGCCACATAGACTTGTCCCTCACCCCCCAAAACATTCTGCATCAACGTCTTCAGAGATTTCAGAATCGCTACTCGGTTACTACTGCACGTCTGGGAATCCAACCCATGCCAAAGAACCTGTTCGACTTCATCAATAATTACCACCCCATCTGACCAATTCACCGCCTCAAAGCCAGCTTGAGAGGTAGGATGGAGAGAGTCAACGCAGAGACCATAGCCTAATGTAGCACCGGTCTCCCTATCCTGTACCTGAGTGATATAGTTTAAACCAAAGCGCTGACACAACGCCTCCACCAGTCGTACCCGATGACCAATCACCAACACCCATTTTTGGTGTTTAATCGCCTCTTTGACAATGGTTTCTAACCACTGGGTTTTCCCGGTGCCTTTAGGAGATTTAATTCCAATCAGTTTAGCATCATCCGGAATCGAGAGTTCCCCTAAATAGCGACGATTCACCTGTACCGTGGGCGCATACGTCAGCCGGGTTAAGGATTGGGCTTTCCAGGTATCCAGGGGGACAGCGGTTTGATAGGCTTGGTCAAAAGCTGTCTGAGTCTGGTTGGCGATTAAGTCATCTACCCCTTTCCCTTGGTCTGGATGCCAACTGATGACTTTGACAGAACATCCCTGTTGGGTTAGTAAATATCCCAACTGGCGAATCGCGGCATTGACGGCTTTGATGGTATTCGGTTTCGTGTCTTGGTCGAAGGCAATATAAATCGTTCTCCCCGGTGTTGCCAATTTGAGTAACTGGGGGATAAGGCGAGACTTGCCAATCCGATTTCCCTGGTCATCTTTAGGGACACGATAGCCGCCAAATACACCAGGAAGGGCAATAGCGGCATAGCCGGCGGTGAGTAACGCCCCCGCTTTCTTGGCACCCTCGGTCATACACAACGGAATTTCGGGATGGGCGATAAGCCACTGCCAAAATCCGCCGGAGACATTTTGAGTTTGTCGGGGCGGGTTTAGGGACTGACTTGGGGCGATTGATGATAACGTTTCTACAAAACCCGCCCTGACCGAATGTTCACCCTTGGCGACTATGGAGGGCATGGTTTGTCGGGGCGGGTTTAGGGACTTACTTGGGGTGATTGATGATAACGTTTCTACAAAACCCGCCTTGACCGAATGTTCACCCTTGGCGACTATGGAGGGCATGGTTTGTAGGGGCGGGTTTAGGGACTTACTTAGGGCGATTGATGATAACGTTTCTACAAAACCCGCCCTGACCGATGTGTGGGGGAGGGTTTCACTATTGTCGATGACGTGATTAAACCCGCCCCCAGACGCGCCATGGCAAGACGCGCCATGGCACGTCTCTACATCAAACGGAAGCGTCATATTATAGCGATTAGCGATACCTTGCCACAGATGTAGGGGGACACGCAGGGCAAAAACCCCTGTAGGGGTGAGGGGCGGATGTTCGTATTTAATTGGTTTCCCCGTCTGAGTATTGCACCGAGGAGAACTGGGCTTAAAACACCCCCAAAGGTCATCATTACCCGTGAGTAGGTCAATTCCAGAACACCACCATCCCCCCTGTTCGGTATGTTCGTAGCGTTTGAGGATGCGGTGACTGACCCGACCATCATTCCGCCGTGGTAACGTATCCGCGTAGAGTAAATAGTTAGAAGGACAAGTGCCCGTTAAAGGGATAACGTTCAGGCGGGTGAGTTGGTCATCGATACAGCTATTGTTCCATTCTTGCAGATAATTCACGGGATTAGAGATTGAGTGGGTCATACAGGAAACTACACTACATCTAGTAGTCAAACTGGATAGCTAAGGAAAGGAACACCAATTATAGGGGGTAGTGGCAAATGATTAAAGCGTCCCATGAACAAGTGGCGGTGCAGGGGCGAGAAAAGCGAAGTCCAAATTGTAGTGGCGTGGCACACCTAATTGGGTGGATTAGCCTTACGCCCAGAAACTGTAGGGGCGCAAAGCCTTGCGCCCGGTTTAACGATAAAATCTATGCCAAAATTTTAGTAGGGTGCGTTACGCTTCGCTAACGCACCATTGTTCTGCCTTCTTTAAGCACGTTGGCAAAGGGTGTACGCCGACAAAGGGCGCACGTTGGTAAAGGG
>CAZNNK010000728.1:0-3950 GCA_964574085.1 uncultured Coleofasciculus sp. | reverse complement strand
AATGTTCCCTCCCCTTGGCAAGGGGAGGGTTAGGGAGGGGTCAGCTCAAGGTATTTCTTTTTGTAGCTTAAGTTGAGGATGCGATCGCTCTTTTTTGCTGGTGGTGCGATCGTGAAAATACTGGCAAGTTTGACCTCACTTTTGGTCAATTCCTGAACGATCGCTGTTACGCTAGTAGTCAACCCAGAATTTTAACAGGCTAAAGCCCGTACTACAAACTACGAACTCAATTATTTGCCTGATAACTTGACCATACCAATTCCGCCGAAGTAAAGACCGATAACTGCACCAGCGAGTAAGCTTTGAGTCAGAGGATCAGTGGAGGGGGTTAAAACAGCGCCTAAAATCACTGCACCTAAAATAACAATCCGCCAACCGGAAAGCATTTGAGAGGATGAGACAATTCCTAAATTTCCCAAGAGAAGCTGAATAATTGGGACTTGAAAAGCTATCCCCGTGCTGAACATCAGAAGCAGCACAAATTCAAAATACCGTTCAATTGACCAAGCTTGCTCAACGACATCAGCGCCGTAACTAATAAAGAATTTCAGCGCGGCGGGAATTAAAGCAATGTAGGAAAATGCTAACCCAACAAAGAACAGAATACTTGACCCTAAAACTATAGGGGCAATCAATCGTTGTTCACGGCGAGTCAATCCCGGTAAGACAAACTGAATCACTTGGTAAAGAATGAACGGTGTCGCCACCAGCAAACCACTGTAACCCGCTACTTTCAGGGACACAAAGAAGTATTCACCGGGCGCCAATTGCAAAAACTTAACGCCTTGAGCCGGGATTTCCAATACCTGAACAATGTACTTAACTGCTACAAAGCAGCCGATCGCACCAACGGCTACAGCCAGCAGCGAATAGAAAATTCGCCGCCGCAACTCTTCTAAGTGATCAAACAGTGACATCTCGACATCATTGGGGAGTTCGTCGAGGTAGTCGTTTTCACTCGTGTCAGTCGGTTCCTGGGGTAACGTTTCTACATCAGGCGTCATAGTTGGCAAAGTTGGATTGTAGTTTGTTGACTATTGTACCGATCGCGAGAAAGGGATGCAGGAGTCACAGTCAATCCCCCGACTCAAGTCTGAACTTACTTGTCTTGTTCGCTATAGGTGTATACAGGGCTATTTCTCACCGACTGGTCTACCGTATGTTTGGAGAACTCAACTTTATTCCTTGTGACCTGGGGGCGAATTTTAAGAATTAGGATGATTAAATACGCCTAGATGAGGTCTGAGTAATCCAAGATAAGCGTAAGCCGTTGCATTAGTCGGATTAAACCACAATGCTACCAGGAAATCTTTCAATACCTCATCAGTATCATTTTCTAAATCTAAATCTAAATCTAAATCTAAATTTAGTTTCTTTTCGGCTCGACGTGCGGTGTGAATGGCTTGAATTTGACCCAGAAGCACTGAAGCAATCAAAGCACCATTGTTGAACGGCAAAAAAATATATAAAACTAATAGTAACTCAGGAACATTAGGTTTCATTGTCTTTGTTTTTCTAGTTTTGCAGAAGTGAATCAACTCAAAAATATATCTTAAGCTGTATCTTACTAACCAAAGACTAAGGACGAATACCAAATTCGCTCAGACGCTGTTCTAACTCTTGGAGTAATGTATCTACATCTTTCCCTACTTCCTCAAAACATACCGGAGGTGGAGATTCGGGTTCAAAATGAATTAACTTAATTTGGTCATTCCCAATCCCAATCATTAAGACTTCTTTATCCGGTTGGTGAGCATTGACAATGCCTACTACTTCTTGAAGATAGTTCTCCACTTTTTGATTTAATTTTTCCAGCGCTGCTTTGGGGCAATAGACAAAATGGGGTCTAGGTTTCAGGTCAATTCCTATCGTTTCGTCGCTTTCGCCCTTCTCTAGAAAAAGTCCCCATGACAGCGCCGCCAGTTCCTTACTATGTTCTTTGGCAAACTGATTTAGCTTAACTTTCCACTGCTCCTCTGGCTTATTTGGTTGAGCTTTACTGAACATAATCATGGTTGATAATCCCCAATGACAAATGACCAATTCCCAATGACAAATGACAATTATTTAACCCCAGACTGAACTCGCCAAAGCATCGCATAAATAGCTTGTTGCTCCAGTAATTCTTCATGGGTGCCTTGTTCAACTAATTTACCTTTATCCATAACATAAATACAATTAGCATTGCGTACAGTAGACAAGCGATGAGCGATCGCGATCGTGGTTCGGTTTTGGGTAATCTTCTCTAGCGATCGCTGAATGGCGGCTTCTGTCTCGTTATCCACGGCGGAGGTGGCTTCATCGAGGATCAGCACCGGGGGATTTTTTAAGATAGCACGGGCAATTGCCAGTCGCTGCTGCTGTCCACCGGATAACTTTTGTCCTCTCTCCCCGATAATTGTGTCGTAGCCTTGGGGAAGTTGGCAAATAAATTCATGAGCTTCGGCAATTTCGGCGGCGGCTGTTACCTCAGATAAGGTGACATCAAAACTACCATAAGTAATATTTTCCCGCACTGTGCCATGAAACAAAAATACATCCTGGCTGACTAAACCAATGGCTTGGCGTAAATCAGCTAACTGAAGCTGGCGCAAGTCAATCCCATCTAGGGTTATGGTTCCGTCTTGGACTTCATAGAGTCGCAATAATAGCTTGACAAGGGTACTTTTCCCGGAACCTGTCGCACCAACAATGGCAATGGTTTTTCCGGCTGGAATATGCAGGGACAGATTTTTTATCACAGGATGGCGTCCTTGATAGGAAAAGGTAATATTTTTTAACGCTAACTCCCCTTTTACCTGACTCACAGGTAAGGAAATCTCACCTGAATGCATCGTAATGGGTGTATCTAACAAATTCATCACCCGGGTTGTAGACGCCATTGCCCGTTGATAGAGATCCAGCGTTTGTCCCAATCGGGTGAGGGGCCACAGTAAGCGTTGGGTGAGGAATACTAATACACTATAGGTACCGACAGCTAATCTCCCAGCGACGGCTTCCATCCCCCCATAGAGGAGAATGCCGATAAAGCCCAACAAAATAAGGATACGAATCAACGGAACAAATGCCGCCGAGAGTGCGATCGCGCGACGGTTACTTTGGCGATAGGCTTCGCTTTGGGCGCTGATGCGCTGGATTTCATACGCTTCCGCCGTAAAGCTTTTAATCGTGGTGATTCCGGTCAAATTATTGGCTAATTGCCCATTTAGTAAACTCACTTTTTCCCGAACCTCAGCATAACGGGGCGCAAGGCGACGCTGAAAAGCGATGGAACCCCAGAGAATAAAGGGCATGGGTAGAAGTGCCATCCAAGCCACGCCAGGTGCCAGAATCAAGAAGGCGACACCAATAATCACAACGGTTGTAGATACCTGGAGAATTTCATTCGCGCCAACATCCAGAAAGCGTTCCAGTTGGTTGATATCATCATTGAGAATTGACATCAACCTACCCGTACTCCTCTCCTCAAAATAAGCCAAGTCTAGCGATTGTAAGTGGGCGTAGGCATCTAAGCGCAAGTCATGCTGAATCGTCTGTGCCAGATTACGCCAGAGTCGGTTGTAGGCGTATTCAAAGATGGATTCTAATCCCCAGATGATCAGACTCAGCAACGCCAGAATCAACAGTTGTGTGAAGATATCGGTGACGCCAAGTTGGGCAATTAAGGAATCCTCTTTTTGAACCACCACATCCACCGCCGCACCAATTAACGCGGGTGGCGCTAAGTCAAAAATTTTATTCAGAATCGAACAAGCGATCGCCTGCCAGATTTCCGTGCGATAGTTATGACCGTAGGCAAATAGACGTTTGAGCGGTGATTTGTCATTTGTCATTTGTCATTCATCATTTGTCATTCGCCATTCGCCATTCGTCATATCTTCCCCAGCTTCCCCAGCTTCCCCATCTCCCCCATCTCCCCCATCTCCCCCATCTCCCCCATCTCCCCCATC
>CAZNNK010000727.1:0-3953 GCA_964574085.1 uncultured Coleofasciculus sp. | reverse complement strand
CAATGTCATTAATTTTCACCGTCAAAATCATGATTCTGGCACGATGTGTATCTTGTTGCAATTCGCCCGCTAATTCCTGAATAATGATTGGTGTTTCTTGGTTAGCATCACCCAAACCCACAGTATCAGTGAAAATCAGCAAGGGTAGGTCATTTGAGGGATAAGCATAACGCTCAGTATATTGCGTATGGGGGCGAAAACCCTGACCCACAATCTCCGCTGAAACCCCTGTCAATCCCCGCACAATGGAACTTTTCCCCGATTGAGGCTTGCCAATCAGCAGCGCTTGGGTTGTGGGGAGTTCTTTCCGTACCGACGCCAAAATCTCAGCGACTTGCGCCTCATTAACACTAAACCAGTCAATCACCGTTTGTGTGACTTGTTCGGTGGGAAGGAGTTTCTGCAAGCGATCGCTGGCTGTAGTCCAGAGTCCAGCCATGCGGTTTGTCCAGGAGTTATCAACCGACTCTGGAGTTGTCTCTTCCGTCGGTTTTTGCACCTGCTGAGAATCAGCCGATGGTACGTCAGCCTTATGTTCGTCAGTCATCCTATAAAACGATGAATCCCTTTAATCCTGCCTATCTTTAAGATTACAAGTAGAGACGCGCCATGGCGCGTCTCTACAGATTGATTGGTTTATCCAAACCGTTGAACATTGACGAGATATCT
This sequence comes from uncultured Coleofasciculus sp., assembly GCA_964574085.1. Taxonomy (GTDB): domain Bacteria; phylum Cyanobacteriota; class Cyanobacteriia; order Cyanobacteriales; family Coleofasciculaceae; genus Coleofasciculus. Next base: position 3,284 of record CAZNNK010000727.1, on the reverse strand, counting down.
AATTCTGTTTCTGTATCCGCTAGATTGACCGAATTCACGGCTAAAAATCCCTCGCTGGTTTGAGGCGGATGATCTCGCAATGCGCCATAAAAATCCTCAATCACTCGATCAGGGACTTGGCGTTGGCGCTGTCGGTTCCACGCTTTGCATGTTTCCAGGGGAGTGGTAAGATACCAGGCTAGCCAGCGCACGGTTTCACCAGATATCTTAGGCAAAAGCGATCGCCGCCATTCGGGTTTGGCATTGGTTGCATCGTAAATCACCGGGTTTCCATCGGCAATAGATCGATGAATTTGCCGTAATACTTGCGCCTCAATTAATGACCAATCCCCTTGGATGTTCTCATCCCCAAATAGCTGCGCCCGGATCGCGTCTGTGGACACAATCACGGCTTTGGGTTCGAGTTGAGTCAGTTTGGCAGCTAGGGTAGACTTGCCAGAACTGGGAGAACCTATGAGAAAATGACAGATCATCAATAAATTGTTGTCAAAAGCTATTTACCCGACAATCAAGCGATTATGGATCACAATTATATAACTTCTGTCAATACTAATTTATACCTAATTTTAGAGAACCTAGGTTTCTTTATTGTTGCCACTGGATTTACGGCAATTGTCGGCTGGGCGTGGCGGAAGGCTAAACCATTCACTATTCCTGAACCCTTGCCCGGATGGTTCAAAATTTGGTTTGGTACAGTTCAGATTATCGGGGTCTTGGTTCCCCTAGTTGTTATGCTCCTCTGGGGTGTCTGGTGGAACTATTCTACAGTGTTAACTGTACTTGCTTCCTATTTTTTGATGCTAGGATTACAAATTTTATCGGAGATAATAACATTAAAACAGTTTCAATCGGTCGTTTGGGTGATGGTTCCTTATTTATACCTGCCTTATCGTCTATGGCAATTATATGAAGGACTGACTATCCTGAATTCGGATAGTGAATTGATGTGGGTAAGGACTCTGTTAATTGTAGAAATTGTTCTCTGGACAGGTAACTATCTCTTAGATTTGGCACAGCTTCCCCGGCTGTTTCGATGGGAGGTGAAGGAAGGTTAACTCTCTTAATCAGATCCCCGACTTCTTGAAGAAGTCAGAGATCTTAGCTTGAATGGCACTGACTTTAGTCGTTTGTAGTCAGCGCTTTAGCGCTTCTGGCACTAAAGTGCCTACTACAAACCCAGGTTAAGTCAGTGCTATTGATCTTAGGTTTAGTGATCGTGGTGGTGATGATGATGATGACTGGAAGCCAATTCCGGATTAACCGCCATCGCCGTTTCGCTTAACAGGGCTTCAATCTGAGGATTTGCCCAATCTGCTGCCATGGCTAGAAAGTCAGGATGATCATTGACACAGGGCATCTGCACATAGGTCACATCAGAGTTACGATGCTCTAAAGCGTGAATAATGTGATGAACATCCAGCAAGGTTTCATGATTTTCTGTGGCAAAGCCAATCGGCATAAAGACGATCGCTTTTGCCCCTAAATCAATCAGATTCTTCGCCGCTAACTCAGTATTGGGCTGTGTCCACTTAATCAAAGGGGTTTGGTGATTCAGCCAACCGACTGAAATTAACGGATACTTATGAATTAGCTTTTCCCGTACCCGTTCATACAATGCCTCACTTTCCATGATGCCGGAGGTAAATCCCTTTGCTTCATGGGGACAACCATGGTTCATCAGGACAATGCCAATTTGAGAGGGTAAGTAAGCGGAGGCTAAATCAGCCGCGATTTTTTCCTCCACCATCTGCGCCATTAAGTCAATGTAGGCGGGTTCGTTATATATCGTTGTCCAGAGAGCCAATGTTCGTCGCCCTCCGTCAACTTGACTAAGGCATTATTCACCTGTTCAACAGCAATACCACTGGTGAAGATAGAATCAACGACGAGGAGGGGATAGATCAGCAGTTTATCAAAGCCTTGGGCTTTAATCTGCTCCAGTACCTGTTCGGGTAAAAACGGAGCGCAGAAGTTAAACGCCTTAAAGACTTGAACGCGATCGCCCCATTTTTCTTGCAGGTGTTGTTCAATTCCGGCGCGTTGCTGCTCAAAAATTTGGTTGTGAGGGGAGATGAAGTTGTTGTGCTGATGTCCCCATTCATGGAAATCAAAAACGGCTAACAGTTTGGCTAAGGGGGGATACACCCAGGTGGGTACAGGCGCAAACTTAGCGGTTAATAAGTTTAAGGCTTGCTCATTATAGTTGGCAAAGTCGTCGTAACTCTCGACTTCCCCATAACCCATGAGTAAAACGGCAACGCGATCGCCGCCTTCTGGGTTAGATGTGGGTATTGATTGGACTTTTTCAGGAGTGGCAACCACAAGACTATCCTATCAATTGATGGAACATTAACTGGGTCTCTTCCGAGGTTAGGAATTGAGACTCGCCAGTTACCCTTAGGGTAGCATCCCCAGTGGGGGGATGATTCACCTGTCTCGCTACAATTAGTTTATCTGAAGCAATACGCCAATCAGGGGTAGCAACGAACTGATGCATGAGCCAGAGCCGAAAAATTGGCATCAAAAAACCTGGGTGAGAGTCCTGCTACTAATCTTTGCTGTGCTGATCGCGGGGGGACTTTACCTGCTTTCTATCCGCATCGCCACTCAGAGACCTCGGACTGTTCCAGTTACACCCGACACCTCAGATTGAGATGGCTTGACTAATTTTACTCTCTTTTAAACGGAGAGGGAGGGATTCGAACCCTCGTTAGAGTTTCCCCTAAACAGCATTTCCAATGCTGCGCCTTAAACCGCTCGGCCACCTCTCCAGGGGTTTATTATGATTTGTGCGGGAGTCAATAGTATTCAACTTAGCACACAATCTGTAATTATACACGAAACGGATGACTCAATTCTATAAAATTACCATTCACCATCGTCAAACCAATACCAAGCACACTCTAGAAGTGCCAAGCGATCGCTACATCCTCCAAGCCGCAGAAGACCAAGGGGTAGAACTGCCATTTTCTTGTCGCAATGGCGCTTGCACCACCTGTGCGGTGCGTGTCCTCTCCGGTGAAATCCATCAACCGGAAGCCATGGGACTGTCTCCAGCGCTGCGCGAAAAAGGGTACGCACTGTTATGTGTGGGGTATCCCCGTTCTGACATAGAAGTCGAAACCCAGGATGAGGATGAAGTCTACGAACTCCAGTTTGGGCGCTATTTTGGTAAAGGCAAGATTCGGTTTGGATTACCCTTAGATGAGGATTAAACAGCACAGTCGCTCCCTCTATTTCAGCCACTCCCCCCTTTTTAAGGGGGGCTGGGGGGGATCAAAACG
>CAZNNK010000726.1:2878-3957 GCA_964574085.1 uncultured Coleofasciculus sp. | reverse complement strand
ATCGGCGGTTTAGCTTTTGAGTTATTCCCGCAACACATAACCAACCCCCCGCACTGTTTGCACTAAGCGCTTCTCGCCATTAGCTTCTAGTTTCAGGCGCAAATAGCGCACATAAACCTCAATAATATTAGAATCCCCCATAAAATCGTACCCCCAGACTCGTTCCAGGATTTGGTCACGGGTGAGAACCTGGCGAGGATGGGAGATCAGATAATCGAGTAAATCAAACTCCTTCGCTGTCAGTTCAATTAAGCGATCGCCCCGATAGACTTCACGGGTAGAATGGTTTAAGCTTAAGTCAGCAAATTTCAGGGTATCCGGGTCTTCCTCCTGATTCCGTCGCAGATGCGCCCTAACTCTGGCTAACAACTCCTCCACACTAAAGGGTTTCACCACATAGTCATCCGCACCCGCATCCAACCCCGCCACGCGATCGCTCACTTCATCCTTAGCGGTTAATAATATAATTGGCACCTTATCCCCTGTACTCCGCAGACGGCGACAAATCTCTAATCCCGATACTCCCGGTAGCATCCAGTCGAGAATCAGCAAATCTGGCTGCGATTCCCGCGCTGTGGCTAAACCCGCAAACCCATCCGGCGCCACGCTGACTTGATATCCTTCATATTGCAGTTCCAGTTCGATAAACTTGGCGAGTTTTGCCTCATCTTCTACAACTAAGATATGGTGCGTCATTGTTTGGATATTCTGAAAGTACAGGAGTTTTGATTGATTTTTGGAGTGCTATTTTTGTACAAAGTAGTCGGATTGCTATTGACTTGCAATTGCCGATATGGTATGCGTTCTGAAATAATCACAGCGATCAGATAATACTTCAGATTGAATAGCACGCTCCTTAAGCGGAATGTCGCCAACGTTCTCTGTTCCCTATCCTCACCACCACACTTCTTCAGCCACCTCTATCTATATAGATACTAATTTATCCCAAAATTTACCCTATAGATGAATTTTCTGGAAAGAATTTACCACAAATCCGTCTCGGCTCTACGCACTGTACCTACTCTGGAGAGCTGGTTCGTTACATCTTTTCTGTTATTGGTTATTGCTTTAATTTGTTT
>CAZNNK010000726.1:0-2778 GCA_964574085.1 uncultured Coleofasciculus sp. | reverse complement strand
TGTCATCGGTCATCCTATATTTGCTGCTTTATTTTACCAAAAAGCATTCGGGGTTTTCTCGAATTCCGGTTTTCTGTTGTCAACGCTAATTTTAGGAATCACCTTGACGATTTCCTACTGGCACTCTCGCTCAATCTGGTCCCCTGTTGTAATTCATTGGATTGTTGTTATCGTTTGGCTACTTATATTCGATGGATATTCAAAATTAGATTTATAGTGTCTGGAACACTATTCCGATTTTGGCACGCGCCAGAGTTTAATCGTTTTATCTGCACTCCCACTGACTAAGGTTTTCCCATCTGGGCTAATCGCAATAGAATTAACGGAACTTAAATGACCCTTTAGCGTGCGAATTAATTGTCCTGTGGCAAGATGCCAAAGTTTAATCGTCTTATCTGCACTCCCACTGGCTAAAATTTGACCATCTGGACTAATAGCTAAAGCATTTACAAAACTCGAATGTCCTGTAAGGGTGCGAATTTCGTTCCCTGTGGCTAAATCCCAAAGTTTAATGGTTTTATCCGCACCCCCACTCACTAACATTCTTCCATCTGGGCTAATTTCTAGGGCGTTGACTGAACTTGAATGTCCCGTTAATGTGTGAATTTCTTGTCCTGTGTCTAAATCCCAAAGTTTAATCGTTTTATCCGCACTTCCACTGACTAACATTCTTCCATCTGGACTAATTAGCAAGATGTTGACTGAACTTGAATGTCCCGTTAATGTGCGAATTTCTTGTCCTGTGTCTAAATCCCAAAGTTTAATCGTTTGATCGGCGCTTCCACTGACTAATGTCTTCCCATCTGGACTAATGACCAAATAATTTACAAAGCTAGCATGTCCAGATAAGGTTTGAATTTTTTCCTGAGTGACCAGATGCCAAACCTGAATAAAATTCTCCCCGCTTCCGGTAAAAATTTTATCCCAATCCGAATTAATGGCAAAGTAGTTAATCGGCTGGTCATACCCTGTAATTTTGCGAACTTCTTGACCTGAATCCAGATGCCAAAATCGGATAGTTTTATCCGCATTGCCACTTACCAATGTCTCTCCATCCGGACTAATTATGAGGTAATTAATATAACTGGCATTAGTCTTAAGGGTTTGAGCTATTTCGAGGGACTGATAAACAGCAAGTTCAGCCGGAATTTGAGGTTCGACTTGCCTCACCTGATAAACTCCAACGCCAATGACTAAGGCTAACGTTCCCAACCAAAGCCATTTTGTTTGAGAGATTAAAGGTTGACGACGCCGAGAAATTAGCCTAGATTCCTTTTGCGGTAATGTGGCTGTTTGCAGTTTGGTATTACTGGGTAATTGCGGAGACGAAGATAGAGGAGACACAATAGACGAAGATGCAATATGAGCCAATTCATCTATAATTTCCTGAGTTGTTTTATGCCGAGTCGCTGCTGTCGGTGACATTAGCTTATCAATTAGGTCTGCTAAGGATGTTGAAAGTCCCGGAACTTTTTCCCGCCAATGAATGCGATCAGTTAACGGATCATATATACTCGGATCAGTTACTGATTTGGCGGTTAACAAATAGACCAAGGTACGACCCAAGGCATAGAAATCGGACTGAGGAACGGCATGACCCTTTTCTTGTTCCGGTGGCGTGTACCCCGCCGAACTAATTTTAGTAACATTCCCAGCGCCACCTACTTCCGCTAAATAGGTATACGTCAATTCTCTAGCTGTGCCAAAATCAATCAACACCAATTGCCCCGTGGAACGCAGCATAATATTTTCGGGTTTAATATCTCGATGGAAATAGTTTTTTCCATGAATCAGATGTAATATTTCAACCAGTTGGTTTAACCAATTCAGTGCCAAGGATTCAGAAATGGGATGATTCCCCTGTTGTCGCATCCACTGCTTTAAATTCAATCCCTCAATTTTTTCCATGATGATGCAGTGCAGCGGTTCCCCACCTTGAGGAATAACCTGAAAATATCCATCAGACTCAACCTTAGGAAGACCGGGATGATGCAGTTGACTTAATACGGCGGCTTCTTGTTTAAATAAATCGATAACCTTAGAATTTTTATTGTGTTTCGGTTTAAGAACTTTTAAGATTTTGGGACTAGCGCCTTGGTAGGCTTCATACACCATACCGAAACCACTGGTATCACTAAGGAGACGCATCACCTGATAGCGCCCTTGGAGTAACAACAATGAGCCACAATTGCGACAAATTCGATTGTTCAGGTTACCTGGATCACTGGGTTCAGGACACCGGGGATTGATACAGTAGCTCATATCTAAGTCGTCGGAAAATTCAAGTTAATGGTTGAGATGAGGAAGGAACAGGGAACAGGAAACAGTTTCGACCCTCTGTCTTAGGAAGATTCTGCGATCAGGTCACGAAGGCTCTTTCTCTGATCTTAGGATGCGGATAAGAATGCTGGGGAATATTCCGCCACAAAAGTTAAAACTCGTATCGAAACTGCTAAGATGTACAAAAGTGTTTCAAAAAAAGCTGAATTGAGTAACGTTTTATGAGTGGTGTAGCTGCCTACGACTGGCAATCACCGCCGTGCGATCGCTCTGACAGACCTAGTCCCTCTGTCGCTGTAGCGCCACTGACGGTTTTCTGCGACTTCGACGGACCGATAGTCGATGTCTCTAAGCGCTATTACACCACCTATAAGCTAGCGCTGGCGGATACTCGCTCGGCTTATCAAGCCCAAGGAATCACGTTACCGATTCAACAGCTTGAAGCTCAACAATTCTGGGAGATGAAACAGGATCGGGTGGCGGATGAAGACATTGCTC
>CAZNNK010000725.1:0-3958 GCA_964574085.1 uncultured Coleofasciculus sp. | reverse complement strand
CACCACCGGAGAAGATTACCTTTTTGTTAAACTAGACCCTCAGCAAAGAGAATATGATTTATCCGACAAATTTACCCTCTCAACTCGCCGTGAGAACTAGGAAACCCCTGTCGGGTTATTCGACAAGTGAGTCTAACTCAACCTCCCATCCTGGACATTTAACCCAAAAAAAGGCGATCGCTATCTCTTATTGAAAGAGAATTACAAGCGATCGCCCATTCTTATCTATCAGTGGCGTTGATTAAATAAAGACCCTTATCAAACACGTCACTTGAATCTGAAAATGCACCCTAACATCCATCTGCTATCACTAAAGTTTTACTTACCAGTACCTGTTCGCGTAGAGCCATCTCTTTTCAACCAATCGCTCCATTCAAACAGGTTTTGCCGTTCTACAAAACTTTGTCTAGATTAAAAACACAAAGCTTTAAAAACCTAACGGCTTTTTTGGGTAAATGCGCCCTATCTAAATATCGTCAACATCAATCGTCTACAGCAATGGGATTTTCTTTTGGCTATGAGAGTAAATTCCCTTGCTGTAATACATCCAAGCAACCTTCTTTAGAAGGAATATTAACTATGGTAGAAAAGGATACAATAATTGTCAACGCTTTCGTAATACACTGTATTATTTCTTCAATGAAGTCGTCAGGACATGGACAAGGAAACAAGAAACGGGGAATAGAGAACAGTCAGGAGTTGACACTTGTTAATATTTCTTAATAGTCTATGTCCAAGAACTAACCGATTTTTTCCAAAATTATAGTCGGGGCAATCCATGAATCACCCCGACTCATGATATGGAGTAATTGGGACGAACGGTAACACCTAAGCTGTTTGGTATTTCAACCTGAATGTCAATAATGGTGAAATCCTTGTCGGGTGAGCATCTTGCTCGCTACCCATTCCCAATTTACATGCGTGACAGCTTAGTCTCCGATCAAGCCACTCCCACTAACTTGGCACTCAACTCCCACATCCGTTCCCCTTTCTGATCATCGCGGGCTTGGGGAGAAACCTTCTGGACAAAGGATTGACCATTTTTCTTCTGTCGGTTCCCCCAACTCCAATAGACACCGGATTGGCTATATTCAGGATCGGCAACAACCGCTGCAACCCGTTCACCTGCCAACTCCTGGGACACATACCCACCCGTGATGTGTTTCTGGAACAAGGGAAAGAGTTTCTGAAACAAGGGATAGTGATTGCGGAACAGGGGTGTATCAGCCACACATCCTGGATACAGGGAACTGAAGACGATACCTGTTGATTCGTGATAGCGCCGATGCAGTTCTCGCATAGTCAGGACGTTACAGACTTTGCTGTCTTTGTAAGCTTTGACGGGTTCAAACTTTTTGCCATCAATCATCGAGTGAGGCTCTTTGAATCCCGCTTCAAACCCCTTGAGTTCCCCTAAGTCTGGACGCGGTGGAATCTTTCCACCCAATTCATCAGGATTATGAGTTACCGTTCCCAAAATAACCATCCGGGGAGACTCAGCCGAGGAATGTTTCAAATCCTCTAGCATCAGATGACATAAGAGAAAATGTCCCAGGTGATTTGTGGCAACGCTTAATTCATATCCTACTGGCGATCGCAGAGGTTCCTTGAGTAAGGGCATATAAATGGCGGCGTTACACACCAAGGCATCTAAGGATTTACCACTTTCTCGGAATTTGGTCACAAACTGGCGCACACTCTCCAAGCTACCCAAGTCGATATGCATAATCGTGTAGCTGTCCTCGGGGATGCCCACCTCTTGGGCAGCGTTTTGGGCTTTCTCTAAATTCCGACAAGCCATCACCACATGCCAGTTTCCCCGTTGCGCCAGGGCTTTGGCAGCATATAAACCCACTCCTGACGAGGCACCCGTAATTACAACCGTTGATTTTTGATGTTGTTCCATTGGCTTCAAAACTCCGTTAACCACCGTTAACTGCTTTTTAGGATCTCATCCCACTGATCTACCGATTTTACAGTTGAGGAGATCCAGTTGATCAAAAAAATTTCCGGTGGATCGGGTAGAGAGGCAGCGTTGAAAATTGTGACCTCGCTCACCAAAGGGATTCTGTCTGGTCACGCTGACGTTGCATTGAAATTACTTATCCAGACCATACAGTATCACCAATCTTATTTTGTATCATCACCTAGGTTGTGTTACCCAATCCCTAGATCTTTTCTTTACAATTCAATATATTTGTTAAGAGAAGTTTAGAAAGCCACTGATTTGTAGTTAATTAATAATTATCGGAAGATTAATAATGACTTATTGCAAACTTTCTCATAACCAATCCCAGCGCGGCGATAAATTGTCGTTAAAATTACGGTACAAAACCTTCAAGTCAGGAACTGAGGATAAGTTTGAGGCGTGGATTACCCAAATAGAAGATGAGTGGAACGATGAAATCGCTGCCTGTCTTCAGGGTCAATTTCCTGATTGGCGTAGCTAATCAGAAGTTGGCGTCGGCAGGGTCATAAGAAGGAATAAACCTAGGGTATGAGGCGATAAGTGCAGGCATCTAGAATGCAGGAATCCCGCCAGATAACGGGATTCCACAATACGGTTCAACAAAGATGATCCTGGGATCAAACATCCTGAACTCATCTAAAAATATTCTTAAGATCTAAGCGATAGAACTCAAGCGATACCTATTCTACTAAGTTAGACATCTAGGAAAACCCGAGCGTGAGAGAGCGCTGGGTTGAGAAAAATGAGATGGTAGGTATTCTTAGAATAACACAAACGGCAACGGCATTGAGATTGCGGTGCATGGGCATCTTCTGGAATTTGTCAAGTTCCACGAATAGCACTACGGGGTAGGGAAAGGACATCAGTTGATCCCAAGAGGGTACCTTGGTACTGCTATATCCGTTCCTTAGAGTCGATTGACGTGAACCTCCAAATCCTCTTCAACTACCAAGAGGCTATTGGTGGGACAACTGTGCCAATTCCCCGCAAACAAGGGTTCAGAGGCGATTAGGACAGCGTGAGGGTAATTGGGGTCATCCCTTAACCAGTAGAGGGTTGGCGCATTAGTACCCGATGCGTAGCGGCTAGCAATGAGGCTATGCCCATCACTGAGAATCACATTGGCAGAAAAGTTGACGTGGTAGGATTCGGCTAATTGGGTCAACTGGATCAAGGTTTGGGATAAGGCTTTCTCTAAGGAAGCATCAGCAACCGTTTGCACTTCATTGACAAGGAGGGCAAAAATATGCTCAGAATCGGTTGTACCGTGAATTGACTGGTAAATTTCATCACTCAGGCGATCGCGAATCGGTCGATAGAGGGTTTGGCGGAACCGTTCGATAAAACCATTGTGAATGAATAAGGTGCGATCGCGACGAAAGGGTTGACAGTTTCCCATGTCTAAAGCTTGACCCGGTGTCGCACTCCGAACATACGCCAGTACACAGTCTGATTGCACATAACGGCTCAATTCCGGTAGATTCGTATCGTTCCAGATGGGTAGCGTATTTTTGTAGGTAAATGGATTAACATCCTGGGTTGAGTGATACCAGCCAATGCCCAATCCATCAGCATTAACCACACCCGATGTCATCTCCTGTGGCAAGTAACTCTGGACAACCAGAGAACGTTCAGGTTTATACAAAAGGTGATTGAGTTGGACAGGGGAACCCAGGTAGCCCAGTAATCGGCACATGCTTATCTTCCATTGAATCCAATTGCATTTTAGGCTGAAATGATAGCTTGAGCTTGGGTTTACATCGATAAGACCGGAAAAGTAGCGTTACAACCACCAGTAGCAGCGGCTAATCTGGGTATCTTTTCTCAGGGACTGGCATGGGTATGGGTTAATCCTAAATCGGGGTCTCGGTGTTAGTTGATTGTGTTATGAATACCCTCGGTTGTTTGTGTTTTTATCAAGATTAATATAAATTGGGTATTCTCTATTCCCTAATCTCAACCATCCACTTTAATTTTGTCTAACTCCTG
>CAZNNK010000724.1:0-3960 GCA_964574085.1 uncultured Coleofasciculus sp. | reverse complement strand
TCCGCGCAGGCGGACTTTGTTTGTGTAGCAGCGATTTCAATCGCCTCCTCTTGCTGTGTAGAGACGTTGCATGCAACGTCTCTACAACCCGGATTCAGCAAGCCTTAGCTACACCGTTGCTGGTTCCATCTGCTGAATCATCTGCTTCATCGCCTCAGCAATTTGATTTTGCTTTTCAGGAGAATCCGCTTCCATATACACCCGCATCAGCGGTTCTGTACCGGAGGGACGCAATAACACCCAACTTCCTTCTGATAAATAGAGTTTAATCCCATCTTTGCGCCCGACTTCTTTAACCTTAATTCCAGCCACTTCTTCAGGCGGATTTTTGGCGCAAGTGTCTAAAACAGCGGCTTTGTGATCCTCATTCAAATGCAAGTCTAGACGCTGATTGTAAACCGGACCATCCGCTTCTTTGATCGCTTCTTCGACTAACTGACTGAGGGGTTTCCCTTCATAGGCAATGGCTTCAGCCACCAGCATATTGGCTAAGATACCATCTTTTTCAGGAATATGCCCAATAATGCTCAATCCCCCGGATTCTTCACCCCCAATCAGCACCTCGGTTTCGCGCATTTTCTGACCGATGTACTTGAAACCGACGGCTGTTTCGTAAGTTTCTAGACCATGTTTTACGGCGAAGTTGTCCAATAGGTGAGTTGTGGCAACGGTACGGACGATCGCACCTTTTTTACCTTTGTTTTTAATCAGGTGACGTGCCAGTAACAATAGCACAGTATTGGGGGTTAGTACATTACCCTGTTCATCTACGATACCAAAGCGATCGCTATCTCCATCAGTGGCGAGACCTAAATCCGCCTGATCTCGCGTCACGGCTTCTCTTAACCCCACCAGATACTCGCCTTTGGGTTCAGGCATTCCGCCACCAAATAAGACATCACGGGTGGTGTTAAAGGTTTCAGTCTGACAGCCGCAGTTTTCTAGGACATCATCCAAATAACCGCGAGAAGTGGAATAAAGGGCATCGTATTTTACTTTGAGTTGCGCCCGCCGAATCCGTTCTACGTCTAGTAGCGTGTAAATAAAGTGTAAATAATCCGGTTTCGGATCAAAGGTAGAAATTTTATCACCCGACTTACCACTCGGTAGTGAATCATCTGCCCCAGCAATATTGGAAACAATCGTATCCGTAATTTCCGGGGTAGCAGGACCTGCATAATCCGGAATATATTTAATCCCGCAATAGGCAGCGGGATTGTGGGATGCTGTAAACATCAGCGCTCCGGCTGAGTTGAGTTGACGTGCTTGATAGGCAATCACTGGCGTCGGACAATCCCGGTTGACAATTTTCACCGTCCAGCCCAAGTCTGCCAAAACCTCAGCAGCAGTGCGGGCAAACTCATCAGCCAGAAAGCGGGTATCGTAGGCTACTAAGACGGGGCGGTCTTTGCCGTAGGCTGTATCCAGATAACTGGCGATCGCACGAGTTACCTTACAGACATTGGCGAAGGTAAAATCATCAGCGATGATTCCCCGCCAGCCATCGGTACCGAATTTTATTTTTTTAGCGCTATTTGTTGCACTCATTTGGGCTACTTTGCTCTTGATTTTACTCAATTTTGACATCTCCTCTCCTTAAAAGCGAGAGGATTGGAGAGCGGATGCTACGCGACAGCTTGAAAGACTCTCGCTTCACATTTCTCGCGGTATGATCGTTTCAGATTGGAAAACAGATCGTACCGCTTCGGCAGTGTCAAGCTGCCTCTACCCACCTCGCTCTTGTCTATTCCTAGCTGTGTGGCTACTTTCCTAATTATGTTTGATGCCCCGTTGCAATCAGCATTAATCAACTGACCGCCAGATGCCCTAAAAAGCCCACGTTTCACTCTTGTACCTGATGGTCTCCACCTTTCGGGTTTCTCGCCGTATTTCGGTAGAGAGTCACCATCTAAGAATGATGCTTGACTTGTATACGCCTCCTCTGTCAGGGTCATTACAATCCCGTATTCTGTGCAAAGCTGCCTTAGACGTTCAATTAGCCTGCCCGTGGGGATGGGCATGAAGTTTTGGTTCCCACGCTTACCCATCTTGGGACTGTTTTTGAGTCCCTCGTTCCAACCAATAACCAGATTGCCAATTCCGTCAGCCAAGCACCGATTAATGATGAATCTAGCTGCCTTGTTAATGGCATCCCTCATTTGGTTGTTACGTTTACGCTGCACCCGGTCTAGGTTGGCATCCCAATAGAATTCGGACTTACCCTGCTTGTACTTAGCTACTAAGCGGCAATACCCCTGATTCATTGACTTGAGCTTGCGCCCATCAATGATCAAGCTTTTACCTTGGGTTGATACTCCAGTTAACCAATTAGTGCCACCGTGGTCAAATCCCCACGCTTGAGAGTAATCCAGGTTGGGGTTGACTTTAATGGGTTCTTTTGAGTCGTCTATTACCCAATCAATCCAGAACTCACCAAGACAAGGACGAATCGTTACTTCTTTAACCCAGTCTGAGTCAATAAACTCTGGCAATGGTAACTCAATCTGAGCGATGAGTTCAGGCTTGGATTCTTTGCTAATGGATGGGCGAAAACACCCGTCTTTGTAAGTTAGAGCTTGTCTGGGAAAAGTTACCGCCGCCAAGCCGCCTTTTTTCCTGTACTTAGGCAAGGATGGACGATTAACTTCTCCCTGATAATAGGCGTCAACCAAGCTGTTATAACTCTTAATTGCTTCACCTAAAGACTTCAGTGTTTGCTGTGCAGATTGAGCGGCTAGTGCCTTATAATGCATGCTCAGTTTGAGCTGCTTGTCTAACTCTGGGTAAGTCGTGCGACACCTGTACAACTTCCAGCCACACCGAAATTCATCGCCCCGCCAATAACAAGTAAAAGCGTCATCGCGCCTTTCCCTCCACTGATAATGATTTTGCCTGGTGTAATAAATTGCACAATTAATTAGACTATTGGCATTCTGACACTGGTTTTTCCAGTAAGCTTTCTCTTCATCTGCAAAATTGGCTCTAATTGGAATAGTTCGATACAGTTTTATCACCTCCTTTATGTTTTTAGTATTATACAATAAAAGGCTAGGTTAATACCACGAAACGCCAGCTTTAAACCAGGTTTAAAGCTTTCATTCCCCGCGTTTTAACCGGGGGATGAAAGCTTGAGTTTTGGATAGGGAGATGAGTATTGTCATTCGTCTTATGTCGGAGTATCCCAATGTGTGCCTGAATACCATTTGCCTTGTCCCCACCAAAAGGGAGTTAACCCAGATTTAGTCCAGCGTGAGAACCTCTTCTCCAATCGTGGGATGGATACAAATCGTCGCATCTAGCTCTTGCTTGTTGACACCCTGACGAATCGCCACGGCGAGAGTTTGGATAATATCTGCCGCATGCTCACCCACCATCTGAGCGCCTACAATGCGTTGGTTTTCGCCCTCAACGATTAATTTGATCATCGCTTTTTCCTCCTGTTCACTCAGGCTGTAAAGCATCGGTTTAAATTCAGTGCGGTAGCAGCGCACGGAGTCACCAAATTTTTGAAGCGCCTTGCTTTGTGTCATTCCCACAGTCGCCGCTTCTGGGCGGGTAAACACCGCCGAGGGAACATTGTCGTAATTAACCGACTGGGGTTGGTTACCAATCGCTGTATCCGCAACAGCTTGACCTTCAGCGATAGCGACGGGGGTTAAGGGGATACGATTGGTGCAATCGCCAATGGCAAAAATAGTATCCTGCGTCGTGCGGCTGTACTCATCCACCTCAATGACGCCTTTTTCACTGACGTTAACCTCCGTGTTTTCCAATCCTAAGTCTTTGGTATTGGGGGCGCGACTGGTGGCAATTAAGACGGTATCGGCGTTCAGGGTTTCCTGATAGTCCCCAGATAAGCTGAGTTGGATGCCATCGCTTCCTTTTGTGATTTCTTTGGCTGTCGTTTGAGTCAGAATCCGAATTCCCCGTTGACTTAAGCCCTTTTGCACAGACATGCGG
>CAZNNK010000723.1:0-3961 GCA_964574085.1 uncultured Coleofasciculus sp. | reverse complement strand
ATGAACTGCTGTTGATAGGTTTCAATACGGTCAGCCAGACACCAATTATAATGGCTTCTGAGCATATTTTGCCACGACTCCATCTTGACAGACTGACTGCCAGATGGGCGTATTTTGTAGACGTAGCTTAAAATCATAACTGACTGAATGCTGTTGTTATTGCTATGGTATCAACAAAATGAGTATAGCACAAAAACTAACTCTTCGATGCAACAATACAGAAAGAGCAATCACTCGGTTTCAATGGTAAATTACCATTTAGTTTGGACGCCTAAGCGACGGAAAAACGTTCTGGCAGGAGGCATAGAGAGGCGACTAAGAGAAATCATCTGGGAAGTATGCCAAGAAAAGAAATGGGCAATTATTGCCTTGGAGATAATGCCTGACCACGTTCACTTATTTGTCAACACTCCACCCAATATAGCTGCTCATCAAGTCATAAAAGCAATTAAGGGTAGAAGTTCTCGACTACTTAGGCAAGAATTTCCGCAACTCTTAAGGCTTCCTTCTCTGTGGACTCACTCTTATTTTGTCTCTACTGCTGGCAATGTTAGCAATACAACAGTTAGACGTTACATCGAAAACCAAAAAAAATGACGTCGAATGAATTCGCCGCGTCAGACTTCATCCCCCGACTGAAGTGCGGGGGCTTCCGTCCTCCCGTTCTTTACTTGTAAGTCAGACCCAAACGCAAACCTTCACTCGGCTCAATCCCCAGTTGGGCGATGGCAGCATAGCTACCATTAAACAACCCGTTTTTCTGACTCGGATCATTAGCATTAGGAGCCAAATAACCCAAGGATAAATTAAGGGCTGAATTGAAGTTATAGGTCATACTAGCGCCCGTGCCTTCGAGTCCCTGATAATAAATCGGATTAAAACGCCCGAAACGAGAAATCGCCCCCGTCAGTTCTTCGGAGAAAAACTCGTTATAGTTGGCAAAGTTCTCGTTAAACTCACCACCAACCGCATCAATAATAAAGGAGAGTTTCGCATCTTTAACGGCACCATGCCCATGTCCATGTCCATGTTCTTCTTCTTCTTCATTATGTGACGCTGCCATTTCTCCCAGAGAAAAGCGATAAAATAACTTGCCAATGGCTACATCATTATCATTACCTTCATCAAAAGCGAGGCGAGTCATACTGGTTCCAGTAATATTAGGATTATCTCCTTCACCGGGACCAAAAGGAATCGTATTCAATGCATCCAAACGAGTCAGCAACAAGTCCTCTCCCGTAAAACTCGTCTCTAAAAATAGACGCACTCGGTTATCGAAAACCACTTCATCTTCCAAGTCTTCTCCACTACCATCTGCTTTTTCATCCCCAAACACGCTACTCAAGGCAAAGCTGACTTCTCCGCGAAGTTTGGTTGTTGTGGAAAACTGATTGTCTTCTAAAAAGGCGACTCGACCCTCCAAATTGTCCACTCGCGCTCCCAGAGTCGCCAGTTCCGCCTCAAATTCTTGCACCAACCGTCGTAAGGTTGCCAAATCACTCCCCTCCAGTTCGCCATTAGGGAGTAAACGCTCAATTTGCTGTAAGCACGCATTTAAACCAGCGGCAAATTCAAATCGGGTTAAGGCTCGATTCCCGCGATAGGTGCCATCGGGATAGCCCGCGATACAGCCATACCGTTCCACCAAACTGCGTAAGGCTTCATACGCCCAATCGCCAGGGGAAACATCTCGTAACTGAGAGACACTGGTGACTTGCTCAAGAGCGTTCGTTTGACTGATGGGGTTGTACCCCTCAATCTGTGCCAAAGCATTTGGGGCGGCACAGACTGCCCAAGTACTACCCAACACCACTGGGTTAACGATTAAAGTATTCCACCATGTTTTTGCCATAGTAACTCCTCACACCCTATTCAGTTCAAGGTCTTGCCCGATCGCCTAGCGGTTAATCGGCGTTACAATTATGATAATCATTATCATAAAAATGATTATCGTTATTGTAAATCTAAGGTCAGAGTTTTTATGACAAACCATTTGGCATCCTTACCCGCGAATATTGACATTGCCATTGTTGGTGCAGGTCCCCAGGCTCTCACCCTAGTCACTCATCTGCTGCAAAAGCGTAAGAAAATGGGGGATAGGTTTTGGGTGTTTGACGCCAGTGGCAGATGGATGAATCGGTGGTTCCATCAATTTGCCGCCCTGGACATTCCTCATCTGAGATCCCCTGCGGTTCACCATCCCCACCCCAACCCCATATCATTGCGCTCTTTTGCCGAAAACCGGGAGTCGGAATTTTTTCCCCCCTATGATCTTCCGGGAACACAGCTATTTGAGGAGTTTTGTCAGAATGTTATCCATCAGTGGGGATTGCCGGATAAGCTGGTTCGGGCTGATGTGAGTAGCCTTAAACCAACCACAGTTCTCAAACGCCCTCGATTTCGCCTGGAGTTGTCCAATGGGCAGTCAGTCATCGCTCGTCGGGTGGTTTTGGCGACGGGTGCGGGGAGGAAGATTGTACCGGATTGGGTGGATAAAATTGCCTCGGCTTATCCAACTGACCGATTATGCCATGCTCAAACTGTTGATTTACGGAACGTGCCGATAGCCGGGGAGCAGGTGTTGATTATTGGGGGTGGGTTGACGAGTGGACATTTAGCTGTGGGTGCAGCAGCACGGGGAGCGCAGGTAATGTTAATGTCGCGGCGTCGGCTTCAGGAAAAATGGTTTGATGCTGAACCGGGTTGGTTGGGACCGAAGTATCTCAAGGACTTTTGGGCTGAACCGGATTGGCACAGGCGGTGGGAGATGATTCAGGGGGCACGAAATGGGGGATCAATGACGCCCAAGATGATGTTTCAGTTACGCCGCTTGGAGCGGCAAGGTAAGTTGGGGTTTTATCCAGAATGTCAGGTGGTTGAGGCTCGGTGGCAGGATAACCAGTGGCAGGTTGACTGTGATGATGGTCAAGTCTATGAATGTCAACGTATTTGGTATGCGACTGGAACTGGCTTTGATGCCACCGTTGACCCGTTACTACAGGATGTTATTGACGCATATCCTGTACCGCTTGTCAAGGGTTTACCCGTTTTAGATGAGCATCTGCGTTGGTCAGGTTGTGAGTTATTTGTGATGGGAGGTTTAGCCGCCCTACAGATAGGACCCGTGGCACGGAACCTATACGGTGGTAAAATGGCAAGCGATCGCATCGTGCCAGCCTTAATCAAACCCACCCTAGCTGCAAGTATTTCTAGTGCAGATACATTTAACCCAGAAAAATCATCTCCCCCCTCACCCCCTTAGGGTTGCCGATACAACTCTGGCATGGGTTCTTTCTCAATCCGATAGATTTTAAAGCCCCGTTTAATACAATTATCCAGGGCGTAGGGGCTATCCAGATTGCTGGTATGAATCCAGAGGCGTTGTGTGCCTTTGTTCCAAGCGTAAGCAATCCCATGGCTGAGTAAATGCTTGCCTAACCCTCGCCCGAGATAGTTTTCGCGCAACCCAAAATAGACAATTTCCGTCGAATAGAACCGACCCGAGGGTCCCTCGCGACGCTTGACCAACTCAATGTATCCAGCGGGCGCACCATTGACATAGAGGACGTGAATACTGGTTTCAGAGGCAGTGAGAATCTCTTGCAGTTCTTCATCGGAGTAGGATAAGCGATCGCGCCAACGCCAGGGCTTGCCGACGGTACTGTACAGAAACCGATAGAAGGCAACATCAGGCGTATCCATACACATCATTTTTATCCCATCCGGGTAGTTGAGATACGCCGGACGGAATTGAGTTGGATCGGTCATCTGGAGATAGGTGATCACCAGAGTATCCGGAACAGGTGTTATGGGAGGAGAGTTCAAAGACACCGGAAGTTGAGTGCTGTTGGAACATGTTGCCGCCTGAGAAACCGATACAGCCATCGCGATTCACAATCTGCTTAACTATTCATTAACGTTGGGCGATTTGACCGATGGGGCAGCCGTTTATGACTTACAC
>CAZNNK010000722.1:0-3962 GCA_964574085.1 uncultured Coleofasciculus sp. | reverse complement strand
ACAAGAAGAAATGGGCTAAAAGCAGGATGGCTCAACACTTCAGCTAGCTTGTCACTCCGTGAGGGTCATTGGTCAAATGATCCAAACGCCCCAGGAAACTGGATTCTTGGTTCGTACTGATAGTCGTTAAGAAGAGGGCGGGTTTCGTTGTTTTGTTTAAGGTGTATCTGTTAATTTAATCCCTAAACCCGCCCCTACAGATGCGCTATGCCTAACTAGCAATAGCGTTGGGTAAAACTCTATCTTTCGGGTACTGTCCACCAGGCTAAGGCGTAAGGTTGAGAGTCTTCATTCTCTTGTTGACGATACTGAACCCGAATTTTATAGCGACCGGACGTGGGAATGGGACAGAATATATGTTCTACACTATCGACTTTGCTGACAGAAGCACAGGTACTTTTACGGGAATCGGTCTCATCAACAGGTATCAGGTAAAGGTCGAGATTATTTAAGCCGCGATCGCGAAAACGTTCGCCAACATCATACCGCTGATTCCCATTCTCATCCTTTAACTCCACGAAACGATCCCACGCCAGTGTCAACGCTACATAACTCCCTGCCTTTAAGGGTTTGTCTAAGACATAATCCTGGAACGATTGGGTCTTAACTGAGCTATAATCCCAACCCACAGGTGGTACAGCTTCCGTTGCTTCCCACTGACCCGGACTAAATTGTTGATACGCCCGGAAAACATTCAGGTGTCCGGTTCCCATTTGCATATCTAGGGGAATTTTGGCATTGAGATAGGCATCGGATTCTAAGTAGGTGTAATTATCTTTGCTCAATAGAGTACGACTCATCCCCAGATGCAACCCATCCCCCTTGTCTTGGATTTTGTCAGCGGAGTTGAGTAACACCGCTTTCATCACTTCATGGCGTCTGGAATCAGTTGTCCATTGGGGTTGATTGGCGCGGAGTTGGCGATCGCCAAATTCTTGAATTAGGGCGACTGAGGCGGTAATATGCGGCGCGGCGAAACTGGTTCCACTCACCTCGACAATTCTGCCATCCAGGTCGTAGACTAAAATCTGACTTCCTGGCGCGACTAAATTAATCGCACGGCGAGTTCCCTGGTTAATTTCCCGTTGAATCAGCCGCCGACCAATGCCTTCGGGTTGATCACTCAAGTTGGCAAAGTCTACCTTGGTAAATAGCCCTTGTCGTTGGGTGGTATAGGCAGTGGTAATCCCGTTATAGTGATCGGTGGGAATGGGAATGCCACCTTTGCCTTGGTTGCCCGCAATCACGTAGAGAACATTATGAGTCCGCGCTGACCAATCAATACATTTTGTTAACAGGGCATTGCCATCCAGTGCCGCTTGTGATCCTCTGGCATCCCGTTGCAGGGATTCACCAAAACTAAAGTTAATTGCCCGCACATCACCACTATTTTGCAGGGCAACATGCTGCGCCGAAAGGCATTCTTCTGGCTGTCCACTGCGGATTGGGGAACCGACAGCAGAGGCGTAGAGTCTCGCCCCTGGTGCAACGCCGGGTAAGGTTTTATCCTTACTCACCATGACACCCGCCACCATGGCTGCATGGGTATCCACATCCGTATCGGCTTTCGCCGGTCGATCGCGATAAAAAACCCGTTCCAGTGCGATCGCAGGATTCCAAGATACAGCTTTATCGACGCCAAATAAACCCGGTCTACCGATTTCCACTTGACCAATGGCTATTTTATGACCTCTCAAGTTGTAAGGGGAAGCATGGAGTCGCAACGCATCAATTCCGGCTTCTCCAATCGAAATCGGTGACGCTAAGATTGGCGTGGTCAGGGTAGAAAGTCCCACACCTCCAATCATCCATCCCAGTTTTTTGATCAGCGACCGCATAGCCAAGGCAAGTTCTCCTAACTTGAAAATCGTTTTGAGGGTATCGGGGTGGGTTGAACCACTTACTATTGCTATTAATGATAACGTTTATGCCAAACCCTCCCTTGCCAAGTTTGGAGTAGCAGCGTGGGAATCGTTTTTATCCGGATTGATGCCATTGATGACGGTGGCTTGGGGGCTAGATTTATCAATTCAGTCAACTAGGTCACGTTTTGTTAGGGGAATGTTAAAGACTTTGTTAGGATAAAACTTAACAAGAACAGAGGACTTAGGAGAGTATCGCCGATTATGACCCAAACGCAATCCCAAAAACCCATCGTCGTTGCCCCCTCCATTTTATCAGCCGATTTTAGCCGATTGGGGGAACAAGTGCAGGCAGTGGATGCTGCTGGTGCTGACTGGATTCACGTTGATGTGATGGATGGGCGGTTTGTCCCCAATATTACCATCGGTCCTCTGATTGTGAAAGCGATTCGCCCGGTTACTAAAAAGCCTCTGGATGTCCACTTGATGATTGTGGAACCGGAAAAGTATGTCGAGGATTTTGCTAACGCTGGGGCGGATATTATTTCGGTTCATGCGGAACATAACGCTTCCCCCCATTTGCACCGTACCCTGACTCAGATTCAAGAATTGGGTAAGCAAGCGGGTGTGGTACTTAACCCTTCAACCCCGTTAGAGTTGATTGACTATGTGCTAGATGTCTGCGACTTGGTGTTGATTATGAGTGTCAACCCCGGTTTTGGCGGTCAAAGCTTCATTCCGGGTGTACTTCCCAAAATTCGCAAGTTGCGTCAGATCTGCAATGAACGCGGACTTGATCCTTGGATTGAAGTCGATGGCGGACTCAAAGCCGAGAACACCTGGCAAGTTTTGGAAGCTGGCGCCAACGCGATCGTTTCTGGTTCGGGTGTGTTTAAGCAGGATGATTACGCCAAGGCGATTACCGGAATTCGCAATAGCAAGCGTCCCGAACCCGAATTAGCCACGGTTTAACAGAACAGAACAGACAAGGTGGAATGGTATCATTCATGCCCTTGTTTGATGTCAGCCTAAACTGAAACCAAGAAAAACAGATTGATCAGGGCGGGTTTTACAGATAACGTAACGAAACCCGCCCTGCTTAGGTCTATAGTATTTAGATGCTTGTTCCCGATCAGCCATGGAAGCCATAACCTTGCATGTTCCCACCACGGTAACTCTAACCGATGAGCAATTCTATCAGTTGTGCATGGCAAATGAAGACCATCGGATGGAACTAACGGCTGAAGGAGACTTGATTATTATGCCGCCAACGGGTGGAGAAAGTGGGATTAGAAATTCGGATTTAAATGCTGATTTGGTAATCTGGAATCGCCAGACTCGACTCGGTTATGTCTTTGATTCCTCGACTATTTTTAAATTACCTAATGGTGCTAAACGATCGCCTGATGTTTCTTGGGTGATTCGAGAACGATGGGAAGCCTTATCTCCGGAAGATAGACGGCGATTTCCACCCCTGTGTCCCGATTTTGTGATTGAGTTGCGTTCTGAAACCGATAGTCTACCCCCCCTACAACGCAAAATGGAGGAGTATCTTGCCAATGGTTTACGGCTAGGTTGGTTACTTGATCCGCAAACGCCTTTAGCAGAAATTTACCGTCCTGATCGAGAGGTGGAAACGTTGAATTTCTCCACTCAACAAATTTCTCCCAGTTTATCGGGGGAATCGGTACTTCCCCAATTTATTCTTGATTTGACTTCTATTTTCAATTTTGAGTGAACCGATTTGAGTAATCAGACCAAATCCTAATGACAAATGTACCAAGTCCCTTACGGAAAAACGTTTCTAGACTTTGAGTTACCGCCAGGGATGCGGGGGACATTAGCGGTGTCTGAAGCCGTCCAACCCCTGACAGATATTGAGGGGGCGATCGCGAAAACTCTCTCAACCCCGATCAATTCCCCACCCTTAGACCAATTGGCACATCCAGGCGATCGCGTTTGTATTGTGTTTACGGATATCACTCGCGATAGTCCTGATCAGGTATTGATTCCACCGATATTACAGCAGTTAGAAAAAGCTGGGGTACGTGACCAAGATATTACCCTATTGTGTGGGATTGGCATGCATCGCCCTAGCAC